>JADZAQ010000098.1 GCA_020852555.1 Burkholderiales bacterium | reverse complement strand
GGCGGCGAAGCGTACTCGGCGCTCGAGAAGGGGATCGTCGACTCCGTGGACTGGTCGACGATCTCGGTCAACCGCAAGGTCGGCTTCTTCGAGATCGCCAAGTTCGCGACATATCCCGGGTTCCATTCGATGCCGATCCAGGACTTCACGGTCAACGCGGCGGCCTGGAAGGCGCTGCCCGACGACGTGAAGAAGATCGTCGAGAAGACCTTCCTCGAGTTCGACCAGGCGCAAGTCCAGCGCATCGCGCAGAACGACGAGAAGGCCGCCGCCGAACTCAAGGGCCAGGGCGTCGAACTCATCGCGTGGTCTAACGAGGACCTGCTGCACGGCCGCAAGCTCGCACAGGAAGTCGCCGACGAATGGGCCAAGAAGGGCCCGCTCGCGAAGCAGGCCACCGAGTCGCAGCGGGCCTATCTGCGCGAGCTGAAGTTGCTCTGAGAGCCAGGCGGCGTGCAAGCCTTCGTTCGCGCCGTCGGCTTCGTCAACGAATGGGTGGGCCGGGTCACCGGCCTGCTCATCGTGGCGGTGGTGCTCATCATCTTCCGGGAAGTCATCGCTCGCAGCATGTTTCACGCCCCGTCGCTGTGGGCCGACGAGTCGATGACCTACCTCGCGGGCCTTGCCTACGTCCTCGGCGGCGGCTACGCGCTGCTACATCGCAAGCACGTTCTCGTCGACCTCGTCTACCAGCCGGTCAAGGACCGTGGAGGCGCGCTGCGCGCCACGTTCGACATCGCCGGGTTCGTGCTCTTCGCGCTGTATTGCATCACCCTGATCTGGTTCGGCTGGGACCTCGGGTCGAAGTCATTCGCCCAGCACGAAGGCAGCGGAACCCTGTGGAATCCGCCGATCTGGCCGCTGAAGCTCGCCATTCCCGTCGCTGGAGTTCTCCTACTCGTGCAAGGACTCGCCAACCTCTTCGTGGACCTCGGTTTGGCGCGCAAGGTCGCGCAAGACGAGTAGCCGATGCCGGTCGACACCCTTACCCTGCTCCTGCTCGGGGCGCTCGTGGCGACGCTGGTCATTGGTGTGCCGATCGCCTTTGCGACCGGCTCGATCGCGGTCATCTTTGCGGTCTGGCTCTTCGACTTCAACACCCTCAATCTCGTCGTCAGCCGGGTGTACACGCTGATGACCAACCAGATCCTGGTCGCGGTCCCGCTGTTCATCCTGATGGCGATGATCCTCGAACGAGGCGGCATCGCCGACGACATCTTCAAGGCGGCCTACATCTGGTCGGGCCGCATCCGCGGCGGCCTCGCCGTCGCCGTCATCATCTCGTGCGCGCTGATGGCCGCAATGGTCGGGGTGATCGGCGCCGAGATCGTGACGATGGGGATCGTCGCGCTGCCGGCGATGCTGAAGCGCGGTTACTCGAAGTCGCTGGCGCTCGGCACCATCTGTGCGGGCGGCGGGCTGTCCACGCTCATTCCCCCGTCGGTAGTGCTCATCATGTACGCGCTGACCAGCGGGTCGTCGATCGGCCAGCTGTACATGGCAGGCGTTGGCCCCGGGCTGCTGCTCGCGGGCTTCTACATCGCCTACATCGTGATCCTCTGCTGGCTCAAGCCCGAAATCGCGCCGTCGGCATCGGCGGAAGAACTCGCGATCCCGCTGCGCGAGAAGTTGCGGTACATCCGCAACCTCGTCCTGCCGAGCTTCGTCGTGTTCTCGGTGCTTGGAACGCTTTACCTAGGCATCGCCACGCCGACCGAGGCGGCGGGCATGGGGGTCATGGGCTCGGTGATCGCCGCCGCGGTGAACCGGCGCCTCAACGCGGCGAACATCATGTACGCGGTCGTGGAGACGACAAAGGTCACGGCGATGCTCTACTGGCTCTTCTTCGGGGCCTCCGCACTCGTCGGCGTCTACACGATCGCCGGCGGCACACAATATCTCACCGAGCTCATCCACGGCCTGCCGATCGGCAAGTGGGGCATCTACGCCGTCGTCAACGTCGTGTGGATCGCGCTCGGCTGCGTCATCGACTGGATCGGCATCCTGCTGTTGACCGCACCGATCTTCGTGCCGGTTCTCGTCGGGCTGGGCTTCGACCCGGTGTTCATCGGCGTCATCTTCTGCATGAACATGCAGATCTCCTACATCTCGCCGCCGTTCGGGCCGGCCGCGTTCTACCTCAAGGGAGCCGCCCCGCCCGACATCACCATTGGCCAGATCTTCATGTCGGTCTGGCCGTTCATCGGCTTGCAGGTACTCGCCCTGGTCACGGTGACGGCCTTTCCGGCGATCGCGATGTGGCTGCCGCGCACGATGCTGCATTGAGCGATCGCGCACGAGGGGCGAAGAGGAGATGGCTATGACTGCGCAATGGATCGATCGACGACCCGACGCTTCTCTCGACACCGACGTTCTCGTCGTCGGCGGGGGTGCTGCCGGATTGGCGGCGGCGTGTACCGCAGCGTCTCACGGCCTTGCGGTCACTCTGCTCGAGCGCTACGGCTTTTGCGGCGGTGCCGCGGTGGCAGGACTGTCCGGAACCGTATGTGGCCTCTACCTCGCGCGCCCCGGCGCGCAGGGCAAGCCCGAAAAGGTCGTGCATGGATTCGTCGATCGCTTCATCGAGGCGATGGACCGCCGCCACGGCCTCACCGGGCCGGTGCGTTACGGCGACACGTGGACGCGGGTGCACGAGCCGCTCGCGTGGCGCGAAAGTGCCGACGAACTGCTCGAGAAGGCCGGCGTGCGGGTGCTCCTCCATGCCACGGTGATCGGCGTGCACGTCGAAGGCGGCGAGCGGATCGCCGGCGTGCGCGCGTACACCAAGCAAGGGCCCTTCGACGTGCGCGCGAAGCTCACGATCGATGCCTCGGGTGACGCCGACCTGTTCGCGATGGCCGGGCTCGACGTCACGGTTGGCGCCGACGGCAAGGTCCAAAATCCGACGATGATCTTCCGCCTCGCGGGAGTGGACGTCGAACGCTTTCTCGCCGCATACGGCGAGGATTCGATCCTTCCCGAGTCAGTGATGAAGGCGATCACGCAGGCCAACGGATCCGGCCAATACAAGCTCCCAAGAGCGAAGATCTTCCTCTTCCCCACGCCGCGTCCTAACGAGCTCTTGTGCAATTCGACGCGGATCGTCAGCCGCGACGGTGCGGAACTGCACCCCCTGATCGCCGCCGAGTTGACCGAAGCGGAGATCCAGGGCCGCCGCCAGGTGCGTGAGTACGAGCGCTTCTACCGGGCCACGCTTGCTGGCTGCGAGAAGGCGTACGTGAACGACACGGGCGTGCAGGTGGGCGTGCGCCAGACGCGGCAGATCGTCGGCGTCGAGCGGCTGACCAACGACGCCGTCGAGCGCGGCACCAAGACGCCCGACGCCATTGCCCGCTCGCCGTGGCCAATCGAACTGCACAGCGGAGTGAAGCCGCGTCTTGCGTGGCTGTACGACGATTTCTACGAGATTCCTCTGGGCTGCTTCATACCGCGGCGTGGCGAGTCTCTGCTCGCCACGGGTCGCTGCCTGTCCGCCGAACACGAAGCGATGGCGTCGGCGCGGGTGACGGCGCAATGCTTCAGCTACGGACACGCGATCGGGCACGCCGCGGCGATCGCGCTCCGCGGCAAGCTCGGCGTACGCGAAATCAAGGCCGCTGACGTACGCGAGCTCTTGCGAAAGGATGGGGCGCAGCTGTGAGTGAATTGATCATCGAACGCAGTGGCGAGGTTTCGATCCTGCGCCTCGAGCGTGCCCATCGACGCAACGCGCTCGGTGACGCGCTGGTGGCCGAGTTGCAACGTGCATTGCACGCGAACGACGACGACGACAGGGTCGGCGCCAGCGTTGTCACGGGAGTTGCCCCGGGATTTTGCGCCGGCAGCGACCTGAAGGAACTCGGAACGATGTCGCTGCCTGAAATGATCGAGCACGAGGCGCGCACCGCGCGCTTCTGCCGGGGCATCGCGATGTTGCGCAAGCCAGTGCTGGCAGCGGTGGAGGGCTTCGCGCTGGGCGGCGGATTCGTTTTCGCCGCCTCCTGCGACGTCGTCGTGACGTCGCGTTCGGCACGCTGGCATCTTCCCGAGGTGCAGATCGGCTGGCTTCCACCGTGGGGACTCGAGACGCTCACCAATCGCGTGGGACTCGCGCGTGCGCGACAACTCGTCTGGGGTGCACGCCCGTTCGCGGGGGACGAAGCGGCGCGCCTCGGCGTCGCCGATCACGTCGTCGACGACGGTGACGCGCTCGCGAGCGCGGTGACCATCGGTGCCGACCTGTGCCGCCTGCCGCGCGAAGCGGTCGCCTCTACCAAACTGTACTTTGCCACTCAGGCCGCTCGCAACGGCGAAGGCGGCGATCACCTCGCGTCGCACCTGTTCCGCGATGACTGCCGCAACCCGGTGGCGCAGGCGACGCTCAAAAGATTCGGAGTGAAGCCATGAGCAAAATCTGTTCGGTCGAGGAGGCGGTCGCGATCGTCCGCCCTGGAGATACCGTCGCCGCGGTCGGCGTGATCGGCTGGATTGTTCCGGATGCGCTGTTGGGGGGTCTCGCCAGGCGCTTCCGCGAGTCCGGCACGCCAGCCGGATGCACCTTCTATTTCCCTTGCGGAACGGGGGATGCCATCGACATCAAGGGGATGGATCACGTCGCCATCGAAGGTCTGATGAAGCGGATCGTCTCCGGCTCGTACATCAACCCGACCGATCCGAAGACCGGCGAGCGTCCAAAGCTGATGCAGCTCATTCGCCAGAACAAGATCGAGGCTTACAGCTGGCCGATCGGGGCGTCGATGCACTGGCTGCGCGAGGTTGCCCGCCGCAGTCCCGGCTACCTCACGAGGATCGGGCTCGGCACCTACGCCGACCCGCGTCAAGAAGGCGGCAAATTCACCGCGCTCGCCAGGCAGGATCTCATCCGCGTCGTGGAGTTCGAGGGCGAGGAGTACCTCTTCTACCCGACGTTTCGACTCGACGTCGGTTTCGTCCGCGGGGCAACCGCGGACGAGTTTGGAAATATCTCACACGAGGACGAGCCGATTCACTCGTCGTCGCTGCAGATCGCGCTGGCGGTGAAGGCATGCGGCGGCAAAGTCGTCGCGCAGGTCCGCCGCATCGTGCCCCGTGGCGAGCGCCATGCTCCCCAGGTGAAGATCCCCGGCGTGCTCGTCGATCATGTCGTCGTCGTTCCCGAGCAGATGATGACGACCGACACGGCGTACGACACGAGCTATCTCGGCGGCGTTCCGTGGGATGGGCGCACGCACGATAAGCTTCCCTTCGGGCCTGACAAGATCATCGCGCGGCGAGGGGCGCGCGAGATCGAGCCGGGCGTCACCTCGATCTTCGGCTTCGGCGCGTCGTCGGACATCCCGACGGTGCTGCTCGAGGATGGCAAGTTCGCCGACGGCGGTCATCGCAGCTACCAGTTCACCACCGAGCACGGCCCGTTCGGCGGCCTCGTGATGAGCGGCTGGCAGTTCTCGGCGAACAAATATCCGGAGGCGCTCCTCGATGGCGTGACGCAGTTCGACTTCATCGACGGCGGCGGCTGCCCGTTCGCCGCGTTGGCCTTTGCCGAGTTCGACGGCGAAGGCAACGTCAACGTGTCGCGCTTCGGCAGCGCCAATCCGGGTGCGGGCGGATTCATCGACATCGCACACAATGCGCGCAAACTCGTCTTCACCGGGACTTTCACCACCGGCGGCCTGCAGATCGGATTCGAAGACGGCAGGCTGCGCATCGCCAGGGAAGGCAAGATCCGCAAGTTCGTGCCACGCGTCGAGCAGATCACCTATCCGGTGCGCCGCAACGTCCGCGAACGCGGCCAGACGGCCATGCTCGTCACCGAGCGGGCCGTCTTCGACGTCACCGGTGATGGGCTGGTGCTGACCGAGGTCGCGCCAGGTATCGACGTCCGCGGCGAGATCATCGCGCTGATGGACGCTGGCGACGTGCGCGTCGCCGACAGGCTGAAGGTGATGGACGCGTCGCTGTTTGCCCAGTAGGGGCGCGGCACAACGCGGCGCCCGCCGCTTCCGCGCGGTGTGGGGAGCGTAGACGGCAGCCGTACAGCAGCAGCGCGTCGGGTTTCGCCCCGACGGTGCCTGCTAGACTTGCCGCGAAATGCCTTGCGTGAGTTCGCGCCGGCGCCCACACCCGCAGCGCTGCGGTTATCCGCGCGCGGGCAGCACCTTTGACAAAGGAGATCGTTGTGGCAGTCAAGCTCGCCGTCATCTACTACTCGACCTATGGCACCAATCATCGGATGGCGGAAATCGCGGCCGACGCGGCCAAGGCCGTCGGCGCCGAGGTGCGGCTCCTGAAGGCGCCCGAAACCGCACCCGAGGCGGTCGTCGCGGGACAGGACGCCTGGATGGCGCATGCGGAGAGAACCGCCCATGTTGCACACGTGTCGGCCGCCGACATGGAATGGGCCGACGCGTATCTCTTCTCGGCCCCCACCCGCTTCGGCGTGATGGCGAGCCAGATGCGCGCCTTCATCGATACTCTGGGCGGCGTCTGGGCCAAGGGCGGTCTTTCCAACAAGGCCGTGTCCGCGATGTCGTCGGCGCAAAACGCGCACGGTGGGCAGGAGACCACCCTCCTCTCCTTCTACGCGACGATCATGCACTGGGGCGGCATCGTCGTCGCGCCTGGCTTCACCGATCCGTCGATCTTCAAGGTCGGCGGCAATCCGTACGGGTATTCGCACACGCAGGGCGCCGAGTTCACCGACGACGTGAAGATCGCCATCGGCCATCAGGCGCGGCGTCTCGTCGATGTCGCTGCGAAACTGACCCGCTGACGGCGCGTGCGTCCGAGCCGATGGCCGATGCCGGCCTTATCGGCCCGGCGGCTGGCTCTCGCCCGGCGACGAAGACCGTGGCGCCTCATCCTCCCAATCCGTCCATTGGACCGGATTGCTGCGCAGGTACGCTTTCACCGCCGCGCCGACCGTGGGGTAGAACGTCTCCGCGCCGAACCGCGCGAAGAGCCCGAAGCGCTTGAGCTTGTCCTTGACGGGGTCCTTCATCTCCGCGAAGCACAATTCGATGCCCCTGCCATTCAAGCTATCGTCGAGTTCGGCGACGATGTCCGCGGCAGTCACGTCCACGCTCGTCACCGGCTCGGCCGCCACGACGACCCAGCGCACCGGTGTCGGTGAACTCGCCACGGCGGCGAGCACCTGGTCGCGGAAGAGTTCCGCGTTCGCGAAGAAGAGCGGCGCGTCCCAGCGGAACAACACCAGGCCGGTGATGCGGTGCGCGTGCGGGTAGCGGCTGATGTCGTGGTAGCCCTTGATGCCGTCGACACGCCCGAGGACCGCCGAATGCGGACGCCACCCGTCCCAGAGGAACTCGATGATCGCAATGGCAACGGCGATCCCGATGCCGGGAATCGCCCCGAACAGCACGACGCCGACGAAGCACGCGATCGACAGCCAGAACTCCCAGCGCTGGATGCGGTAGATGCGGCGCAAGTCGGAAATCTCGAAGAGGCCGACGGCGGCGGCGATGACGACGGCGGCGAGCGCCGAGCTCGGCAGGTTCCGCAGCAGGTTCGGCGCTGCCACCAGCAGCGCCGTGATGGCGAGCGCCCCGACGACACCGGTCAGTTGCGTCCGCGCGCCAGCAGCCTCGGCCACCGGAGTGCGCGACGAGCTGCTGCTGATCGGGAAGCCCTGAAAGAACGCACCGGCAAGGTTCGCGGCCCCCAGCCCGATCATTTCCTGATTCGGGTCGACGCGCGTGTGCATCCGCGCTGCGTAGACGCGCGACAGTACGCTCGTGTCCGCGAATGACACGAGCGCCACGGCGAAGCCGCCGATCAGGACCGAGGTAAGGTCGTCGATGCCGATCGGCGGCAGCGAAAACACCGGCAGCCCCTGCGGCAGTGACCCCAGGACCGACACGCCACCCTGCGCCTCGAGATCGAACGTGCCAACGGCCAACGCGGCAGCCACGACAGCGATCAGGACCGCGGGGATCCGGGGCAAGCGCTGCAGAAGGAGAATGACGGCGAGCGTGCTCGCGCCGATGACGAGCGCCGTGGTGTTCGCTTTTCCCGAGAGAAGCCCGTCAACCATGGCCCACGCGTGGCGCAGCGGTCCGTCGGACTCGACCGAGAATCCGAAGAGCTTGGGCACCTGGCTCAGCAGCACGACGAGCGCGATGCCGTTCATGTATCCGTAGCGGATCGGCTTCGAGAGCAGTTCGGTCACGAAGCCGAGCCGCGCCAGACCCGCGGCGATGCAGACGATGCCGGCAACCATCGCCATGCCGCTCGCCAGCGCGATCGCACGATGCGGATCGCCGGCAGCGAGCGGCACCACGACCGCGAGAATCACCGGCGCGAGCGCCGAGTCCGGCCCCAGCACGAGGATGCGGCTCGGACCGAACACCGCGTATGCGAGCAACGGGACGATGGTGGCGTACAGACCGTAGATTCCGCCCACCCCCGACGCTTCGGCATACGCGATGCCCACCGGTACCAGCATGGTCGCCAGCACGACTCCGGCGACGATGTCATGACGAAGCCACGCAGGGTCGTAGGATCGCAGCGTGCGCAGGCCGGGAAGCCAGCGCAGTAGCGAAGAGGCGTCGTCGCCGCCCGGGGTGGAGGTGTTCACTGCCGAGTCCTTGCGCAAATGCGGCGAGCAAGCATCCCCGGACGAGCCGAGGCCTGAAGTCGCGGGCCGCGGCCGACAAGGATGACTGTGCCGTCGACCCCCGGCTCCCCTAACCGGATCATCATACGGTCCGCCTTCGCGGCACGGCAAGCGAAGGCGTTGACAGCGATGGCGGCGATACGGGCGACCTCGACGGCGTTCATCGGTACATCTTCGTGCTCTAATCGCACGATGCCAATCCCGCCCGCT
>JADZAQ010000097.1 GCA_020852555.1 Burkholderiales bacterium | reverse complement strand
GCCTCGTCTACGGCGGCGGGCCGATGTACGTCGCCGACTGCCAGGAGGCCTTCGCGCAACTCGGGCCGCGGCTCGCGCAGATCTACGGCCAGGGCGAGTCGCCGATGACGATCACCGCCATGGATCGGGCGCTGCTCGCGGCGGCGATCGGCAGCAGCGACGACGCGCGCCTCGCGTCGAGGCGGCGCTCGATGCGCTGTGCCTTGCGCAGATCGCGCGCTTCAAGCGGCCCAAGGCGTACGTCTTCGTCGATGCGTTGCCGAAGAACGAGACGGGGAAGGTGCTCAAGACGGCGCTGCGCGAGACGGTGCAGCGCGGGTCTTGAGTCTCGCGTGGCGCGCCCCACATCGCGTAGAATTGCACCTCCGAAGCCAGCCAGACCGTCGCTGCCCGCGCAAGCGGGGAGAGGAAAGTCCGGGCTCCACAGGGCAGGATGCGGGGTAACGCCCCGCCGCTACAAGCCGTCGCTTGCGACGGCCCAAGGCGAGGAACAGGGCCACAGAGACGAGTCGCGCGCCGCAAGGCGTGCGGGTGAAACGCGGCAACCTCCATCCGGAGCAACACCAAGCAGGCGGACATTGACGCTGCTCGCCGAGTCCGCGGGTAGGTGGCACGAGCGCCGCGGCAACGCGGCGCCTAGAGGAATGACGGCCATAGCGCATCGGGGACGATGCGCCGTAACAGAACCCGGCTTATCGGCTGCGCTTCGGTTCCTTTTCTTCACCGGCGTGTCGCTCGCCGCTCAATCGCCTGCGCGACATGCCTTGTGCGGCCTCACCCGGGTTGCACCCGCCAGCCCACGGTCTCGCCCGCCCGCAACGGCACGATAGTGTCATCGCCGAACGGCTGCTCGGCGGGCACGACCCACGGCTCGCGGATCAGCGTCACCGTCTCGCGCGACGGCGGCAATCCGTAGAAGCGGGCGCCGAAGCGGCTCGCGAAATCGGGCAGCTTGGCGAGCGCGCCGGCGGCCTCGAAGACCTCCGCGTACAGCGGCAAGGCGAGCGGCGCCGAATAGCAGCCGGCGCCGCAGCACGCGGCCTCCTTGGTGTGGCGCGCGTGCGGCGCGGAATCGGTGCCGAGGAAGAAGCGCGGATCACCCGACGTCGCCGCGGCGACGAGCGCCTGGCGGTGCGCTTCGCGCTTGAGGATCGGCAGGCAGTAGAAGTGCGGGCGCAGCCCGCCGACGAAGAGTGCGCTGCGCGACCACAGCAGGTGCTGCGGAGTGAGCGTGCCGGCGACGTTCGCCGGCGCCGCGCGCACGAAATCGACGGCTTCTTTCGTGGTGAGGTGCTCGAGCACGATGCGCAGGGCCGGGAAGTCGCGCGTGAGTCGCGGCAGCAGCGTCTCGACGAAGACGCGCTCGCGGTCGAAGACGTCGACCTCCGGGTCCGTCACCTCGCCGTGCAGGCAGAGGACGACGTCGTGGCGCTCCATCGCCGCCAGTACCGGGTAGACGCGCGACAGCGCGGTGACGCCCGAGTCCGAGTGGGTCGTGGCACCCGCCGGGTAATACTTCACCGCGTGCACGAAGCCCGAGGCCTTGGCCGCCGCGATCTCGGCGGGCGGCGTGTTGTCGGTGAGATACAGCGTCATCAGCGGCTCGAAGCTCGTGCCCGACGGCACCGCCGCGAGGATGCGCTCGCGATACGTTGCGGCCGCCGCGACGGTGGTCACCGGCGGGCGCAGGTTCGGCATGACGAGCGCGCGGGCGAAGACGCGCGCGGTGGGCGGCACGACGTGCGCCAACACCGGCCCGTCGCGCAGATGGAGGTGCAGATCGTCCGGTCGCGGCAGGAGGAGTCGTGTGGTCATGGGGCGCTTTTCCAGTTATAATGCCAGATTCACTTTCGGGCGGATCGGCGCCCGTGCCCGACGCGCTCCGCGGAACCTTGCTTGCCGCGCCCACGTGATGGACAGAAGGATGGCCACGAAAACCGCAACCGCCGTCAAGAAGGTCCGCGAGCTGACCGACGAGGAAATCCTCAAGGCGCCCGAGAAGGACTACATGAGCGAGGCGCAACTCGCGTTCTTCCGGGCGAAGCTCGTCGAATTGCGCGACCAGCTCCTGCAAAACGCCGACAACACCGGCGAGCATCTGCGCGAGAACGAGATCACGACCGACCCGTCGGATCGCGCCACGCTCGAGGAGGAATACACCCTCGAGCTGCGCACCCGCGACCGCGAGCGCAAGCTCCTGAAGAAGGTCGAGAAGTCGCTGCGGATGATCGACGATGGCTCGTACGGCTGGTGCGAGGAGACCGGCGAGCCGATCGGTGTCGCGCGGCTCATCGCGCGCCCTACCGCCACCCTTTCGCTCGAAGCGCAGGAGCGCCGCGAGCGCGTGCAGAAGCTCTACGGCGACTGACGCCTCTGGCGAGACGGTCCGCCTTAGGCGGCGTTGCGGCACGGCTTGTTTACAATGGCTCTTTCCCTTCATAGAGCCAGGAGAATTCGACCATGTTCACGCTTCCTCCGCTTCCCTGGGCCGAGAACGCACTCGCTCCCGTGATCTCCGCCAACACCATCTCGTTCCACTACGGCAAGCACCACAAGACCTACGTCGACAACCTCAACAACCTCGCCAAGGGCACCGACTACGAAGGTGCCACGCTCGAGAAGATCATCAGCGAGACCGCCGGCAAGGCCGACAAGGCGGGCCTCTTCAACAACGCGGCGCAGGTCTGGAATCATACGTTCTACTGGCACAGCATGAAGCCCTCCGGCGGCGGCAAGCCCACCGGGAAGCTCGCGACGATGATCGACGCGGCGTTCGGCAGCTACGACAATTTCAAGAAGGAACTGTCGAGCACCAGCGTGTCGCAGTTCGGCTCGGGCTGGGGCTGGCTCGTCGTCGAGGGCGGTACGCTCAAGGTCGTCAAGACGCCGAACGCCGAGGTTCCGTTCACCCGCGGCCAGAAGCCGCTGCTCACCATCGACGTATGGGAGCACGCGTATTACCTCGACCAGCAGAACAAGCGCGCCGCCTACGTCGACGCGGTGATCGAGAAGCTCCTCGACTGGGACTTCGCGGCGCGTAATCTCGGCTGATCTCGGGCGCGCGACCGCCTGATGGCACGGCTCGAGCCAATGGCCCTGTTCTCCAAGCCACCCGCCAAGAAGCCCGCGGCTGCCAAGGCGACGGACAAGTCGGCCGGCACGCCGCCGCGCGTGCCGGTGTCGGCGCGCGACGTCGCCGCGCAGGCCCAGGCGCACGGACGGCGCGGCAACGCGGAGCGCCCTCGCGCCGAGCCCGCGACCGATCTCTCGATGGCGGCAGCAAGTCTCATCGAGATGACGCCGGCACGGGCACCGATCGAGGTGGGTTCGTCGAGCCCGGGACTGTGCGCGGTGGTCGAGAATGCCGCGCTGCTCTTCGCGAGCGGGCAGGTACCGCCGGCGCGCGCGCTGCTGGCGGAGGGCGTGGCGAACGACCACGATGCACGGAGTTCGGCGCTCGCCTGGCTTTGCCTCTTCGACCTCCTGCAGCGTCAGGGCGACCGGGTCGCCTTCGACGATCTCGCCTTGCAATACGTCGTCCAGTTCGAGCGTTCGGCGCCGGCCTGGGAGGAGCGCGGGGCGACCGCGACCGGGAACGTCGAGCGCGGTAAGGCCACGGCAGGCGGCTACGCCGTGCTCACCGGCAAGCTGACAGCGGCCACGGCTCCGCAGATCGACGGCGTGCGCCGCTCGCTCGACAAAGGCGGGCCGGTCCGGCTCGATCTTGCGCAGGTGGCCGGCTTCGACGATGCCGGCGCGCGACTCCTCGCCGACACGCTCGCTTACGCGCGCCAGCGCCGGGTGCCGATCACGATCCAGCGTGGCGACAAGCTGCAGGCCGCGCTCGACATCCTGCTCAGACGCGGCCGTGACGCGGGTGAAGGCGCATGGCTGCTCGCGCTCGAGGTCCTGCAGTTCGGCCGAAAGCAAGAGGCCTTCGACGATCGGGCGATCGAGTACGCCGTTGCTTTCGAGCAATCACCGCCGTCGTGGGAGCCACCGTTGGAGGTCAGTGTTCCCGCACCCATCGACGATACGGCGAGTGCGCTCGAAGCCGAGGCGGCGCCCGGCGACCCGCTCACCTGGAGCGGTGTCATGGCCGGCGCCTGCGCGCCAGCGACGGCTGCGATCGCCGAGCACGCGACGCGGGAGGCGGTCGTCGTTCTCGACATGGCGGCGGTGCAGCGGGTCGATTTCGTCTGCGCCGGTGCGCTCCTCAATGCGATCAATCGCGTGGAGGCGCAGCGCAAGACGGTGCAAATCGTCGGCGCGACGCCCATCATCCGGGCGCTGCTCCTCCTCATCGGCATCTCGCCGCGGCACTTCGTCCGCAAATTGCCGTAATCGTCCGCCACCCGTGCGGCGTTCGTCGCGGGCTTGACCACATGGAATCATTTCACGGCACCACCATTCTCTCGGTACGCCGCGACGGCATCGTCGCGCTGGGCGGCGACGGCCAGGTCACGCTGGGCAGCATCGTCATCAAGGCCACGGCACGCAAGATTCGCCGCCTCTATCACGACCGCGTCCTCGCCGGTTTCGCGGGCGCGACCGCCGACGCCTTCACGCTCTTCGAGCGCTTCGAAGCCAAGCTCGAGAAGCACCAGGGCCATCTGGTGCGCTCGGCGGTCGAGTTGGCGAAGGACTGGCGCTCCGATCGGGTGCTGCGTCGCCTCGAGGCCATGCTCGCCATCGTCGATGCGCAGTCGTCGCTGGTGATCACCGGCAACGGCGACGTACTCGAACCCGAGTTGGGAATCGTCGCGATTGGCTCGGGCGGGGCGTACGCGCAGGCGGCGGCGCGCGCGCTGCTGACGCACAGTCCCCTGGGAGCGCCCGAGATCGTCAAGGAGGCGCTGACCATCGCCGGTGACCTTTGCATCTACACCAACCAGAATCACCTGATCGAAGTGCTGGCGCCCGTGTGATGACCGGCGGCACCGTCTACGACGTGGTGGTGGCCGGCGCGGGATTGCCGGGGCTCGCGCTGGCGACGGCGGCCGCGCACGCGGGCCTGTCGGTCGCCATCGCGGACGCCGCGCCGATCGCCGCGGTGCCGGTCGACGCGGCGTCGTTCGACCTTCGCGTGTATGCGGTGAGTCCAGGCAGTGCGAGCTTCCTGCACGCGATCGGCGCCTGGCAGCGCCTCGCCGGGGAGCGCCTGGCGCCGATCGAGGCGATGGACGTCCGCGGTGACCGCGATGCCCGCCTCGAATTCTCGGCCTACGATCTCGGCGAGCGCGCTCTGGCCTGGGTGGTCGAGGAACGAGTGCTGCGCAGCGTGCTGGTTGCCGCCGCGCTGGAAGCGGGGGTGGAGCCCTTCGGCGGGACGCCGTTCGTCGGCTTGCAGTTCGCCCCCGATCGAGCGTCGCTCGCCTTGCCGGAGCGCACGCTCGACGCGCGCCTGCTGGTGGCGGCCGACGGGGTCCGCTCCTGGGTCCGACACGCCGCCGGCATCGTCGCCGAGCCGAAGCCGTACGGGCAGCAGGGGGTGGTCGCCCACTTCGAGTGCGAACGCGCCCATCACGGTGTCGCCCGTCAGTGGTTCCGCAGCGATGGCAGCATCCTCGCCTGGCTGCCGCTGCCGGGGCGGCGGCTGTCGATCGTGTGGTCGGCGCCCGATGCGTTGGCAGCCGAACTCCTCGCGCTGGAATCGGCGGCGCTCGCGGAGCGCGTGGCCGTGGCCGGCAACCACGCCTTGGGTGCGCTGCGGTCCATCTCGGCGTCGGCGGGGTTTCCGCTCGCGCTGCTGCGCCTTGCCACTCCGGTGGCGCACCGACTGGCGCTCGTCGGCGACGCGGCGCACGGCGTGCATCCGCTCGCCGGCCAGGGCGTGAATCTCGGCTTCGGCGATGCGCAGGTACTGGCCGAGGTCCTCGCCACGCGGGGTCCGGTGGCCGATCCCGGTGCGGCGCTCACGCTCGGCCGCTACGCCCGGCGACGCACCGAGCCGGTGCTGGCGATGCAGGCGGTGACCGACGGCCTGATCCGCGTCTTCGGGCGGCGCGACCCCGGATTCGCCGTCTTGCGCAACGCTGGCATGGTCGCCGTCGATCGGCTGACGCCGCTCAAACGAATGTTGGCGCAACCTGCACTGCGCTAGACTGTCCAATGCCGCTTGGCACGCCTGCGTGCCGCCTTACCTTCGTGGAGACAACGCTCATGGATTCCCTCTCGCGCTTCGCTGCGCGCACATCGCTCGCCATCGTCGCTGCCGCCTGTCTCGGCAGCGGCAGCGCTGCCGCGCAACCGGCCAGGCCGCAGCCCGCACCGGTTGCGCCGGCCGCCGCCGCGCCCGCTCCCGCGGGCCCCGAGGCCGCCGCCATCAAGAAGCTGCTCGAACAGAAATTCCCGGGCGCCGAGGTGCGCGGCGTGATCAAGTCGCCGTACTTCGGCCTGTACGAGGTGCAGTTCGACGATCGCATCGTCTACACGGATGCCAGGGCCAAGTACCTCGTGGTCGGCGCCATGTACGACAGCGACACCAAGGTCAACCTCACCGAAGAGCGGCAACGCAAGCTCAACCGCGTCGACGTCGCGCAGCTTCCCCTCGATCTCGCGATCAAGACCGTGAAGGGCACCGGCGAGCGCACGCTCTTTGTGTTCTCCGATCCCGATTGCCCGTTCTGCGCCAAGCTCGAGCAGGAGTTGAAGACGGTCGACAACGTGACGATCTACACCTTCCTGTATCCGATCGACAGCCTCCATCCCGACGCGGCGCGCAAGTCGCGCATGATCTGGTGCGCCGACGACCGCGCCAAGGCGTGGGACAGCTATTACGCGAGCGGCGCGCTGCCCAACAACAAGGGCGAGTGCGACAACCCGGTGGCGAAGCTCGCCACGCTCGGCGCCAAGTACAAGGTCAACGCGACGCCGACGCTCGTTTTCGCCGACGGCACGATCATCCCCGGCGCGCTCCCCGCGCAGCGCCTCGAGGCCGAGCTCGCGAGCGGCGAAGCGGAGGCGAAAAAGCTCGCCGCCGCCAAGAAGTCGTAGCCCGATCGTCTTTCCGACCGTACGTTCTTTCGCACCACCTACGAGGCCCCGATGGCGATCATCGATTTCCTGAAGAAGCAGTTCATCGACGTCATCGAGTGGACGGACGACTCGCGGGATACGCTGTCGTTCCGCTTCCCCGACGAGGACAAGGAGATCAAGAACGGCGCGCAGCTCATCGTGCGCGAATCGCAGGTCGCGCAGTTCGTGTACCTGGGCGAGTTCGGCGATGCGTTCGGCCCGGGCAAGCACACGCTCACCACCGACAACATCCCGGTCCTCACCAACCTCAAGAGCTGGAAGTACGCTTTCGAGAGCCCCTTCAAGGCCGACGTCTACTACGTCGTCACGCGGCTCTTCACCGGCAACAAGTGGGGGACCGCGAATCCGGTGATGATGCGCGACGCCGACTTCGGCATCGTGCGCCTGCGCGCCTACGGCACGTACGATTTCCGCATCGTCGACGTGCCGAAGTTCCTGAAGGAAGTCGCCGGCACCGACGATCACTTCCGCTTGGACGAGTTCAACGACACCATGCGCTCGCGCATCGTGTCGGTGTTCAGCGATGCGCTCGCCACCGCCAAGCTGCCGGCGCTCGACGTCGCCTCCCGCTACGGCGAGTTGGGCGAGGCGCTGCTGCCGCTCATCAATCCGGCGATCGCCGCGAAGTACGGCCTCGAGATGACGACGTTCATCGTCGAGAACGTGTCGGTGCCGCCGGAAGTGGAAGCGGCGATCGACAAGCGCTCGAGCATGGCGGCGGTCGGCAATCTCAACGACTACGTGAAATACCAGATGGGCCAGGGCATGGCGAGCGGCACCGGGGGCGGCGGCATCGGCGGCGCCGGCGCCGAGCTCGCCATGGGCATGGCGCTGGCGCAGCAGATGATGAATCAGCCGGGCGGCATCATGGCGCAGGCCAGTACCGGCATCCAGGCACCCGCCGCGCCGGCGGCCGCCGGTGCGGCCGCGGCCGCACCGGCACCCGCACCGGCGCTCGACCTCATGACGCCGGGACAGGTCGCGCAGATGCTCGGTGTCGGCGAGTCGGACGTGCTCGCGAGCCTCGAGTCCGGTGACCTCAAGGGACGACGCATCGGCACGCAATGGCGGATCACCCGCACCGCGGTCGATACGTTCCTCAAGGGTTGACCATGCGTCTCCGCGACCTTGCGCGCCGCAAGGCGCTGATCGCGTTCGTGGCAGGCGCGCTGGCAGCGTCGTTCCCCGCGCTCGGGCAGGATCCGCGGCTGTCGGAGGCGCATAGCGCCGGGATGGCCTGGCTGGTCCTCGCCGATGCCGACGATGCGACCGGCACTTTCGACACCGCTGCCAAGCGCTTCCACGAGGCGATGCCGCGCGAGCGCTGGGCGCAGGCGCTGCGGGCGGCCCGTGATCAGTTCGGCAAGAACCTGCGCCGCACGATCGTCGCCGTCCAGCCGTCCAGCGGCACCGCGGCCGCGCCGGGTGAGTTTGTCGTGATGATCTTCCGCGCCGAATTCGAGAAGCGCCCCGACGCCGTCGAAACGCTCACCCTCGAGCGCGAAGCCGACGGCAAGTGGCGGGTGGCCGGGTATCTCATGCGCTGATGCCGGATCTTCCTCCCCGCGGTGGCGCGGCGGACGATCCGTCGCCGGCGCAGACCGCGGCACTCGCCAAGTTCGCCTGTCCCGCCTGTGGTGGTCAGGCGGTCTGGAACCCGGCCAAGCAGAAGCTCGTCTGCCCGTTCTGCGGCACCGAGTCGCCCGCGAAGTTCGACGAGGGCAGCGGCGAGATCGTCGAGCACGACCTCGCGGCGGCGCTGCGCGGCATCGGTGACGACGAGCGCGGCTGGAAGCGCGCCACGCGGCAGGTGCGCTGCCAGAGCTGCAATGCGATCTCGGTCTTCGATCCCGCGCGGCAGGCGCAGAACTGCGAGTTCTGCGGCTCCGCGCAGCTCGTGGCGTACGAGGAGACGAAGCCGGCGTTCAGCCCGGAGAGTGTCTTGCCCTTTGCGGTGAGCGAGGCCACCGCGCGCGATCGGATCCGCCAGTGGTACGGCAAGCTGTGGCTCGCGCCACGCGCGCTCAAGCGGCGCGCACTCACCGATACCGTCAAGGGCCTGTACCTGCCGTACTGGACCTTCGATGCCGCGGTCGACGCGCGGTGGACCGCCGAGGCGGGGCACTACTACTACACCACCGAGACGTACAGCGAGGGCGGCCAGACGCGCACGCGCCAAGTGCGCAACGTGCGCTGGGAACCGGCGGCGGGGTCGCTGTCGCACTTCTTCGACGACGACCTGGTCTGCGCGTCGGTCGGCGTGCATCCGAATCTCCTGCGCGGCATCGAGCCCTTTCCCACGAAATCGCTCAAGCGCTACGACGCGGGCTACGTCGCGGGGTGGGTGGTGGAGCGCTACCAGATCGACCTCGTCGGCGCCGCGCAGCGCGCCCGCGACGCGATGGAGGCGAAGATCACGCAGTTGTGCGCGCAACAGGTGCCGGGCGACACCTACCGCAACCTCGTCGTCCACACATCGTACTCGCGGCAGACGTTCAAGCACATCCTGGCCCCCGTATGGCTCATGAGCTACAACTACGGGAAGCGCGGTTTCCAGGTCGTGCAGAACGGCGTCACCGGCGCCATCCAGGGCGAGTATCCGAAGAGCCCGTGGAAGATCGCGCTGCTCGTCCTCGTGGTCATCGTGATCGTCATCCTCGCGATGTCCGGAGGAAGCGGACGGTAGTCCACGCTGCACCGGCGCGCGGCAAGCGTCACCGCACGCCGGCGCACGCGGCGCTCAGCCTTCGTACTTGAACGACAGCAGGATCCGCGCGCGGAACGCGACGACCTTTCCATCCTCGACCTTCATGTCGAGCTTGGCGACTTCGGCGATGCGCAGGTCGCGCAGCGTCTTGCCGGCGGCGGCCACCGCGTTCTTCGCCGCATCCTCCCACGAGATCGGGCTGCTGCCGATCACCTCGGTCACACGATAGACGGCTTCCGCTGCGGGTTTCTTGGCCATGCGGGTTCTCCTCGGTGGGGTCGGGAACCGCGCCGCGGCGCGCGGCGCGGGCCTCACCCATCTTACGCGCTCACAGGCTGGGGAGCCACGTAGCGAGCGGCGGGAAGAGCACGATCAGCGCCAGCACCGTGAGCGACCACAGCACGAACGGGATGATCTGGACGATGATCGCCCCCATCGGCTCCTTGCCGATCGCTGCCGACACGAAGAGCAGCAGGCCGACCGGCGGCGTCTGCAGGCCGATCATGAGATTCACGACGACGATGATCGCAAAATGCGTCGGATCGATGTGCAACTCGTGCGCGAGCGGCAGCAGCGTCGGGACGAAGATGATCATCGCCGGGAGCGGCTCGAGGATCTTGCCGACGAGCAGGAGCAGCACGTTGATGAGGAGCAGGACGACGACGGGGTCGGTCGACACCGACAGCATCAATTCGTGCAGACTCTGGTTGACCCGTGCCTCGGAAAGCAGCCATCCGAAGGGGCCGGCAGCGGCGAGCAGGAACAGGATCATCGCCGAAGTGCGACCCGATTCGATGAATGAACGACGAAGGCCGACGGCGTCAAGCTCGCGATAGATGAACCAGCCGACGAACAGCGCGTACGCCGCGATGGCTGCCGCCGCTTCCGTGTCGGTAACGAGCCCATAGCGGATTCCACCCAGCACGAGCACGGGCATCGCGAGCGCCCACGACGACGCGCGGGTGACCTGCCAGCGCGCCGCCCAGGTCGCCTTCGGGCGTGCCGGATAGTGGTGCCGCCGGGCCACCCACGCGCAGATCACCATGTACCCACCCGCGAGCAGCAATGCGGGAATGACGCCACCCAGGAAGATCTTGATCACCGAATGATTGGCGATCACCGCGTACACGACCATCGGAATCGAGGGTGGGAGGATAGGGCCGAGCATCGCGGCGGCGGCGATGACCGCGCCGGCGTAGCCCTCGCGGTAGCCCTCGCGCTTCATCGCCGGAATGAGCGCGGTGCCGGTGGCCGTCGCATCGGCGACCGCCGAGCCGGAGATGCCCGCCATGATGAGGTTGGTCAACACCGCGACCTGTGACAGCGCGCCCCGCAGGTGGCCGATGAACGCGAGCGACCAGTCGATTAGGCGCTGCGCCACCCCGCCGGTGTTCATGAGCTCACCGGCCAGGATGAACATGGGAATCGCCAGCAGTGCGCCGGAATCGACGCTGGTGAGCATCGTGAGGGGCAGCATCACGGTGTCGGCGAGCGACTCGCGAGTGAGGATCCCGGCGAGCGCCGCCAGGATCATCGCGAAGGCCACGTCCATCCCGGCGAGCAGCAGCACGAGGAACAGCACGATGATGAGAAGCGTCACCGTGGATCCTCTTCGGTCGCCGGCCCGACGATGAGGCGCACGACGCAGCTCAACGCAATCGCCGCGGTACCGAGCACGATCGCGCTGTACGGTACGACGTTGGTGAACGGCGTACCCAGGATCTGCTGGAAGCCGGCGACTTCCAGTACGCTCCACGCCTTCACGTTCACCAGCGCGCAAACGAGTAGCGTCGCGATCTCGAACAGAGCTTCGCGGCGGCGCAGCGCCGCCGGCGACAGGTGCTTCCGGAACAGATCGATGCGCAGATTCTCGCGGCGCGCGTAGGCCGCGGCGGTGCCGGCAAACACCAGCCAGACGAGGCCGATCTTCGCGATCTGCTCGTGCGCGTTGAACGAAGTCTTGAGGAGGTACCGATCGACCGCCTCGCCGAACAGGAACACCAGGACGACCACCATCGTGATGAGCACGATGCCGTGGTTGACCGCGGTCAGCCCGCGTTCGAGTCGGCGCAGCGAAGAAATGCGGCGCGAGGTTCGCATCGGCACGCCTCGCGAGCGGCGGATAGCGACGTCCGACCGGTGCCTCCGCTGCCGCCTCGACTACTGCTGCATCTTGCGGACCCGCTCGACCATGCCCGCGGGCCACAGCTTGCCCTCGTACGGCACGTGCACGTCCTTCAGCACCTCGCGAAACGCCGCGACGTCGGGCACCGTGTACGTGCCGCCCGCGTTCTTGATCGTCTCGATCGATGCGGCGTCGAGCTTGCGCGTCTCCGCGGTCGACACCTCCCCGCCCGACTCGGCCGCTTTGACGATCGCCTTGCGCTCGGCTTCCGAAAGACTCTTCCAGGTCTTCTCGGACATGAACCACCCGGTGAGCTCGTACGCGTGATCGGTCGCCGACCAGTATTTCGCCACCTCGTAGAACTTGAGCGGCATCGATAGATCGAAGCCGTTGTCCTGCCCGTCGATGGTGCCGCGTGACAGCGCGGTGTAGATCTCGAGCATCCCGAGCGGCGTCGTCTGGGCGCCGAGCTTCTCGAACGTCGCCTTCAAGAGTTCGATGTTCGGCACGCGCAAACGCAAACCCTTCACGTCCGCCGGCTTGGTGATCGGGCCCTTGGTCGTTTGCAGCGCCCGCGGGCTGCGCTCACCGTACGCGCCGACGATGCGCACGCCGGTCTTCGCCGCGATGTCGTCGTAGAGCTTGAGGAACTCGGGGCTGTTCAGCACCTTCACCGACGCTTCCTTGCTCTTGAAGATGTACGGCACGTACACGATGTTCATCGCTTCGGCGCCCTTGAGCAGCACGACAGCGCCAAGGCCGAAGTACCCCATCTCGAGCGTGCCGAGTTGCATCGACGAGTACATCTGGTTGATGTCGCCCAACTGCCCGTCGGTGAATACCGACACCTGCAATTCGTTGTTGCTCTCCTTGGCGGCCACTTCGGCGAAACGGGTCATCGCCTTGTGCCAGGGGCTGTTGGTCGCCGAGATCGTGGCGATGCGGATTCTCTTCTCGGCCATGGCCGGCTGCGCCGCCAGCGGCAGCAGCATCGTGGCGGCGACGACCGCCAGCAATCGCATTCTCATCGTGGTCTCTCCCTGGTTGTCCGGTGCCGGCGAACGTCGACGCATGCGCCGCCGGTCGGCTGCCCGCGCGAAAGCGAGCGCCGAATCATAGCGCGTCCGCCGCGCGGACGGCAGCCGCCTACCACATCCAGTGGACGGGAGGAGCGCCGGCGACAGGCGAGCGGAAGATCGCGAGTCGTTCACCGCTGACCGAGCCTAGGTAGGCGGTACGCAAATCGGCGCCGCCGAACGCCAGACTGGTGATGTTGGGGAGCACCCGCGCATGGTTGTCGTAGAGGAGCGGGCGCCCCAGCGTGCCAGCCTGGATGGCAGCGCGCACGTGGCTCATGTGCGCCGGGTCGAGATCCTCGGCGACGATGTGCCACGCGCCGTCGGGACGCACTCGGATAATCTTGTTGGCGCCGACACCCGTCACCCAGAACGCGCCCTCCGCATCCAGCGTCAGTCCGTCGGGGAAGGTGTCGTCGTCGAACTGCGCAACCGTTTCGCGGGCGCCGAGCGTGCCGTCGGCGGCCAATGGAAAGCGGCAGAGGCGGCGGGCAAACGTCTCGTTGACGTACAGATGGCGACCGTCGGCACCAATGCGGCACTCGTTGGCGGTGACGACGTTCTCGCCGACGATGCGCGCGGTTTCCGGGCGGGAGATGCCATCGGCCAGCCCGACGTAGCCATCGCCGATGTCGCTGCGAAAGCCGCGCCGCCCGGCACCCGGGTGCGAGCGGAACATCACCGTGAACCAGACACGCTCGCGGTCATCGAGCCACACGAAGTTGACCGCCGGCAGCCCGGTGCCGTCGAGTTCGGTGAGCCACGGGTCGCAGCGGCCGTCCGGATGCAGCCGCCAGATCCCGCCGTCCGGGCCGAGATTCGCGAAGAGGAGCGATCCATCGCGCAGGAGCGCGATGCCGTTCGGCATGAACCGCGCGTCCTCCTTGCGCGCTGCGCAGCCGATCATCGTCTGGCGGCCGTCGGGATCGATGCGCACGACGCCGCCGCGCCAGTCCGGGACGTAGAGCCTCCCGGCACGCGTGGCGAGGACGCATTCCGGGCGTTGCAGGCCGCTGCCGGTGAACGTGACGCTGTCGAGGTCGAGGCGGAAGGGGGGGGCGTGTGCAACGGTCATGGCCAAAATCCTATTGGCAGGGGTTCGCGTATCGTACCCAAGTCCTTCCAGGCGCGCGCTCGTCGCGGGCGCAATCGCGAGGGACGGCTTTGCTACCGTGTTCGCGCCGGCCGATCGCGCGAGGGAATGAGCCACAGCCAGATCCCGGTCGCGACGCCCACGGCGACGAGCAGCACCTTCGCCCACCACAGCGGGACGAACCAGGTGGCCGAGATCAGGATCATCGTGCTCATGAGGCCGATGGCGACGAGCTTCGTTCGCCACGGGATGCTCCGGTGCCGGCGCCACTCGACGAGTGTCGGACCGAAGAGCTTCGATTCGACGAGCATGCGATCGAGCTTCGGAGAGGCCCGCGCGAAGCACGCCGCGGCGACGAGCAGGAACGGCGTCGTCGGCAGCACGGGCAGGAAGGCGCCGACGACGCCAAGCGCGGTCGCGACGATGCCGGCGACGATCAGCAGCCAGCGGACTGTCGCCGACGGATGGAGGCTCGGCGGATCGGTGCGGGTGTTATTAGGCATCGTCGCGGCGGGGGGAGTGATCCACGCGTGATCGGCGCACAGCTTGCGGCAGTGTAGCCGCAAGGGGCCGCCCACCTCGCGTGTCGACGGCGCGTCACAGGCTGGCGAGTGCGGCATGCAGGTCGTCCGGGTGTGCGACGAGCGCATCGGCGCCGGCGAGTTCGTCGTGGGAGCCGTAGCCCCACAGCACGCCGACGGCGAGCGCGCCATTGCAGCGTGCGGCGCGAACGTCGTGCGCGCGATCACCGACCATCACCGCGCTGCCGGCGTCGATGCCTTGCTCCTGCGCGAGATGCGCGATGAGCGCTGCCTTGTCGTCGAGGGCGCCGGCGAGGTCGGCGCCGTAGAGCGCGACGAAGTGTCCGGTGAAGCCGAAGCGCTCGATGATCCGCCGCGCGTAGACGATGGGCTTGGCGGTGCAAAGGAAGAGCGGTGACGCCTGCGCCAGCGCAGACAGCGCCTGCGCGATTCCCGGGTAGACGACGTTCTCCTGCCAGCCGATCTCGGCGTAGCGCTCTCGATAGAAGGCGATCGCGCGCTCGATCAACATGCGGTCGGTGCATCCGAGCAAGCGGGAGAACGATTCGCGCAGCGGCGGACCCACGCACGCGCGCAGCGTTGCCTCGTCGGCGGCCGTGGCGCCGAGGCGTTCGAGCGCGTAGCCGATGCTGCGCGAGATCCCGGTGTAGTTGTCCGACAGGGTGCCGTCGAGATCGAGCAGCACGGGGCGCCGGTCTCGTATGCGCTTCATCCTGGACGCTGCGGCAAAAGGACGCGGATCCGGTAGTCGAGGATCGCGCCCTCGCGGCCGACATCCCAGCGCGCGCAGTAGCGGCGGCCGACGGACGGCGGAAACACGCCGCTGCCCTCGGTGACGTCGTCGCGGACCACGGGAGCGATGCGCATGCCGCCGTCGGTGTAGTAGATCGCGAAGCGGACCGGGCGCGTGGCGGTGAACCGGAAATCGATGCGCTCGCCGGCGGCAATCTCCCCGCATTCCTCGTGGAACTCGTAGGGTGCGATCTCGCGACCTTCGACGGCGAGCGCCTTTGTCACGGTGAGCGTCGTCGGCGCACATCCGGCGAGCGACAGCACGCCGAGCGCGAGCGATAGCCTGCCGATCCGGAGGCATCGTGCGGCGGGCGATCGAGCGTGGTGTGCTGCCGCCATGACCCGTCCGGGCGGCGCCGCGATGCCGGTCATGCGCGGCGCCCGCGGCGCAGGCGATGCTTGCGACGCAGCACGCGCCAGTCTTCGGCGAGCATCGCGTAGCGCTCGTGATCGCGCCAGCGGCCGGCGATCTTCACGTAGCGCCGCGAGTAACCTTCACGCGTGAAGCCGATGCGCTGTGCAAGGGCGAGCGAACGCAGGTTGCTGGGCTGGATGTTGACTTCGACACGGTGCAGTGCGAGTTCGCGGAAGGCCACGTCGAGCGCGAGCGCCATGCCTTCGGTCATGTAGCCCTGGCCGGCGAAGGGGGCAAAGCCGAAGTAGCCGAGGTAGGTGCTGCGAAATGCCCCGTGCACGATTTCCGAGAAGTTGAACACCCCGACCAGCGCATGATCGTCGCGGCGGACAACGAGGAAGCCCGCGTGGGCGGCCGAGCGCCGATCGCCGTAGCGCGCGACGAATGCCGCGAACCGGGCAGGGGTATCGGGCGGGCGCGTCCATGGTCCGTGCAACGTGCGGCTCACCCGCGTCGCGGCGAGGAATGCACGCGCATCGGCAAGACGCGGCGGGCGCAGGTACACGCGCGCTCCAACGATCGTCGGCTGCGGGCGGGTAGGCATAATGCTATGATTTTACGTGAGGGACGGCGGGCAATGGCAGCGTGGGTCGAGGGACGGGTGGCGGGACGGCGGCAGTGGACGCACGATCTGTACTCCCTGTACGTCGATGCACCCGAGGTCACGTTCGTCGCCGGTCAGTTCGCACGCCTTGGCCTGCCGGGCGAGCCCGGTGCCGCCGAAGCGATGATCGGTCGTCCGTATTCATTCGTGAATCCCCCGCACGCCAGTCCGCACGAGTTCTATTTCATCGTCGTCGCGGGAGGGCCGCTGTCACCCCGGCTCGCCGCACTCGACGCCGGCGCGCCGATCTGGCTCGGTGCACGTGCGAATGGATTTTTCTCGGCATCCGAGGTGCCACCTGCCGAGGTCCTGTGGTGCCTCGCCACCGGCACCGGGATCGGGCCGTTCCTGTCGATGCTGCGCACACCTGATACGTGGGCCCGCTTCCCGCGCGTGGTGCTCGTGCACGCGGTGCGCCGCTCCATCGAGCTCACCTATCAGGATGCGCTCGCCGGGATCGCCGCGGAGCGCGGTGATGCCTTTCGCTATGTCCCGATGGTCAGCCGCGAGGCGCATCCTGGCGCACTCGCCGGCCGCATCCCGGCGGCCATCGACGATGGTCGCCTGGAGGCCCGCGCCGGGGTCGCGCTGACGGTCGGCAATTCACACGCGATGCTCTGCGGCAATCCGGCGATGGTCGAGGATACGCAGCAGACGCTCGCGCAGCGCGGCATGCGGCGGCATCGTCGGCGCGAGCCCGGGCACGTGACGGTCGAAACCTACTGGTAGCGCATGAGAACGCATGTGAGCCCCGGGGTCGACTCGCGCGAGGCATGGCAGCGGATGGCGATCGGCGTCGCGCTGTCGACGATCGGCGGCGTCGGCATGTGGTCGGTCGTGGTGGGGTTGCCGGCCGTGCAGGCCGAGTTCGGCGTCGCGCGTGGCGGCGCCTCGCTGCCGTACACGCTGACCATGATCGGCTTCGGCTTCGGCAGCATCGCCATGGGCAAGCTCTCGGACCGCTACGGCGTCGCCCTGCCGGTCGTCGGCAGCGCCATCGTGCTGTGCCTGGGCTACCTCGCCGCCGCGGCGGCGCCGAGCATCGGCTGGTACACGGCGGCGCAAGGGCTCCTCATCGGCGTCGCGGCGTCGGCGACCTTTGCACCGCTGATGGCGTACATCTCGCTCTGGTTCGCCAAGCGACGCGGCATCGCGATCGCCATCTTCGCGAGCGGGAACTACATCGCCGGTGCGCTCTGGCCACCCATCGTGGCGTATTTCATCGGCACGTCGGGATGGCGCGCCACGTACGTCGGGATCGGCTTTTTCGTGCTGGCGACGATGATCCCGCTGGCGCTGTATCTGCGTGGGCCGGTGCCACACTCCGATGTCTCCGACGCGCTGGTGCCGCCCGTGGGGACGCCGGCCACGCTCGGCCTGACACCGGGATCGCTGCAGGCGCTGCTGCTCATCGCCGGCGTCGCCTGCTGCGTGGCGATGTCGATGCCGCAGGTGCACCTCGTCGCGTACTGCAGCGACCTGGGCTACGGTCCGGCACGCGGCGCCGAGATGCTCTCGCTGATGCTCGCCTGCGGCATCGTGAGCCGGCTCGTCTTCGGCGTCGTCTGCGACCGCATCGGCGGCTTGCGCACGCTCATCATCAGCTCGACGCTACAGGGCGTGTCGCTGCTCTTCTTCCTGCCGTTCGACGGCCTCGTCTCGCTGTACGTGATCTCGGCGCTGTTCGGCCTCGCGCAGGGCGGGATCGTGCCCACGTACGCGATCGTCATCCGCGAATACTTTCCCGCGCGCGAGGCGGGGGTGCGGGTGAGCGCGGTGATCACCGCCACGCTCTT
>JADZAQ010000096.1 GCA_020852555.1 Burkholderiales bacterium | reverse complement strand
GGCGAGGCGCTGGCGCGGGTGATCGCCGAGAAGAACAATCCGAAGATCGACGTGCTCTTCGGCGGGCCGGTCGAGACCTTCGCCGCCGGCATCAACGAAGGCGTGTTCGAGCCGTACAAATCCCCGTCGTTCGCCAAGCTCCCGGCGCGCTTCCGGCACGCCGACGGACAGTGGACGGCGATTGCCGACGATCCGCTGGTCTTCATGACCAACAACAAGTTCCTGGCCGAGCACAAGCTGAAGCCGCCGGCGTCGTGGCAGGACCTCCTCGACCCGGCTTACAAGAACATGCTGCAGATGGCCGACGCGCGCACCTCGGGTACCGCGGTCACGCGCATCTTCAGCATCCTCGAGGTGAACGGACGCGATGCCGACAAGGCCTTCGCGTACATGAAGAAACTGCGCCCGAACGTGCAGCTGTACACCAAGAGCGGCGGCGGTGGGACGCTTCCCGTGGGTCTCGGCCAGGCGGGCGGCGGCATCTTCTTCATCGTCGATGCGCTCGACACCAAGGCCAAGGGCTACGACGTCTCGATCAGCTTCCCCAAGGAGGGCATCGGCACCTCGGCGGAGGCGATCGCGCTCATCAAGGGCGCCAAGAACCCGGATACCGGCAAGAAGCTCATCGACTGGGCGACTTCCGCACAGATGCAAAGCACCTTCGCGAAACACAAGATCAACTTCGTCCCAGCCTCGCCCGACGTGCAGGTCGAACCCAGCCTCGCCGCCGTGCTGAAGGACGCCAAGATTTTCCCGATCGACGACGCCTACGCGGGCGCCAACCGCAAGAAGATGGTCGAGCGCTGGATCGCCGAGATTCTCCCGTAAGCAGCGGTGACGCGGGCGATGGTCGCGTCGGCGACCGGCCGGCCGGGGTTCGGCGCGCGCCTGCGTGCCGAACCCGCGTTCGCGGTCTCGCTGACGCTGCTGTGGCTGCTGCTCGCGTTCTTCATCCTCTACCCGATCGCCGCACTCGTCGCCCGGGTCTTTGTCGATCAGGGGCAGTTCTCGTTCGCGGCGATCGCCAAGGTCCTGACCGACCGCAACCAGCTCGCCGCCTTCCGCAACAGCCTGTGGCTCGGCACGCTGGTCGGTGTCGGCGGCACGGTGTTGGGCTTCGCCTTCGCGTTCGCCGCCACGCGCTGCCGGCTGGCGCCCGCGGTGGTGCGCGCGATCGACGTCGCCGTCCTGCTGCCGCTCGTCTCGCCGCCGTTCACGACGGCGATCGGCTACATCTTCTCGTTCGGCGCGCGCGGACTCATCACCTACGACCTGCTCGGCATCCGCAACGTGAGCGTGTACGGCCTCACCAGCACGATGACGGCGGAAACGCTGACCTACTTTCCGATCGCCTACCTCACGCTGCGGCCGATGTTGGCGGCGATCGATTCGAACATCGAAGGCATGGCGCTGTCGCTCGGTGCCTCGCGCTGGCGCGTATTCCGCACCGTCACGCTGCCCTTGTGCACGCCGGGCCTCGCCAACGCGTTCCTGCTCCTCTTCGCCGCGTCGCTCGCCGATTTCGCGACGCCGCTGATCCTCGCCGGCAATCAGTTCCCGGTGCTGCCGACGCAGGCGTACCTGCAGATCACCGGGCTCTACGACCTGAGCGGCGGCGCCGCCTTGTCGCTCGTGCTGCTGGTGCCGGCGCTCGTCGTGTTCATCGCGCAGCGCTTCTGGGTCGGACGCCGCTTCTATGTCACGGTGACCGGCAAGGGTGCCGGCCAGGCACCGTTCGACAGCGTGTCCCCGGCCGCCCGCGCCGCGCTCGTGGCCGTGTGCGTCGCGGTCACGCTGTTCATCGTCTACCTCTATGCGCTCCTCGTGTATGCCTCGCTGGTGCGCGCCTTCGGCGCCAACGACACGCTCACGCTCGAGCACTACCGGGCGGTATTCACCGAGGGGTTGCGGGTGCTCTTCGACACGCTGGTGATCGCCGCCTTGGCAACACCCCTGGGCGGGCTCTACGGGGTGGTGATGGGCTACCTCGTCACCCGCCGTCGCTTCCTCGGACGCACCGCGATGGAGATCGTGTCGATGATCCACTACGCGCTGCCGGGTACCATCGTCGGCATCGCCTACCTCATCGCCTTCAACGATCCGCCGATCGTCCTGACCGGCACCGCGCTGATCCTCGTCGCCTGCTTCGTGTTCCGCTACGGCCCCACGGGAATCCGCACGACCATGGCGCTCCTGCAGCAGATCGATCCCAGCCTCGAGGAGGCCTCGCACAGCCTCGGCGCCGGGACCGGCACCACCTTCCGCCGCATCACGCTCCCGCTCGTGCTGCCCGCCTTTTTCGCAGCCCTCGGCGTGATGTTCATCCGCTCGATGACGGCGATCAGCGCCACCATCTTCCTGGTCTCGATCTCGTGGACGCTCGTCACCGTGCGCATCCTGGAGAACATGACCGAGTTGCGGCTGGGGATGGCGGCGGCATTCTCGGTGGTCGTGGTGATCATCGTCTTCATCGTGATCGGCGCCATCGGCCAGGTGCTGCGCCGTCTGCGCACGCCGGGTTCGAAGCCGGTCACCGGATTGCTCGCGACATGAGCCGGCGCGGCGCTCGCAGGGACGGCACGGCGCGGCTCACGATGACGCGTGGCGGGGTCGCATGAACGCTGGCGCCGCGCACGCGGAGGCGATCGGCGTTGCCGTCGCGGGCGTCTCCAAGCGCTTCACGCACGCGGTCAAGGGCGTCGTCCACGCCGCGCGCGACGTGTCGCTCGACGTCGCCCCCGGCGAGTTCCTGACGCTGCTCGGGCCGTCGGGCTGCGGCAAGACGACCACGTTGCGGATGATCGCGGGCTTCGAGAGCCCCGACGAGGGACGCATCACCTTCGGCAGCCAGGACGTGACGCACCTGCCGGTCAACCAGCGCGGCATCGGCTTCGTCTTCCAGAATTACGCGCTGTTCCCGCACCTGTCGGTCTTCGACAACGTCGCCTACGGCCTCGCGGTACGCGGGCAAGCCAGCGGCGAGATCAGCCGGGCGGTCGGCGACGTGCTGCAACTCGTCGGGCTCGCCGGCTACGAGCGACAGTTTCCGGCGCAGATGTCCGGCGGCGAGCAGCAGCGCGTGGCGCTCGCGCGGGCGATCGTGATCCGCCCGCGGGTGCTCCTCTTCGACGAGCCGCTGTCGAACCTCGACGCCCGTCTGCGCGTGCAGATGCGCGACGAGATCCGCGCGCTGCAGAAGCGCCTCGCGATCACCGCGCTCTACGTCACGCACGACCAGGAGGAGGCGATGGCGGTGTCGGACCGGATCGCCGTCATGAATCGCGGCAGCATCGTCGAGATCGGCACGGCTGAAGCGCTCTATCACGCGCCGCGCACGCGCTTCGTCGCCGAATTCATCGGCCGCGCCAACCTGGTCGCGGCACGCGTGCTCGCCGTCGCTGACGAGCACATCGAGGTCGAGGCACTCGACCGGCGGCGTCGCGTCCCGCGGCACGGCGCCGCGCCGAACCCCGGCACGAGCTGCCTGCTCGTCATTCGGCCCGAGGCGATCGACGTGGGCGACCCGGACGGCGCGAGCGAAGCGCTCGCCGGCACCGTGCGCACCCGGACCTTCCTCGGCGAAAAGGTCGAATACACGGTCGCCTGCGCGGGCGTCACGCTGCAGGTCGTGCGGCACAGTCGCGGCGCCGGCGATGCCTTCGTCCCTGGGGCACAGGTCGGCGTGCACGTCGCCCCCGACGCCGGCACACTGGTCACCGACATTTCCGAAGGAGTTTCGCCATGAAGTCACCGCTTTGCTTGCGTCGACGGTCGCTCGTCTGCGCCCTCGCGTTCGCCGGCACGGTATCGGTCGTGGCGCCCGCCGCGCTCGCCCAATCGCGGCTGGACGTGCACGGCGCCCTCGACGCCTACGCCGGGCACGGAGTGGCCCTGGCGTGGGGCGTGCTGCGCGGCAAGGACGAGGCGAGCACCTTCGTGGTCGTACGGGTGGACGCCGATCCCGCGCGCTATCGCGCGCTCGCCGTCACCGGTATGGACCCCTTCACGCACAAGGGCGAACCGCTGTCCCCCGAGACGAGTGTCGACCGCTCCGTGGTGGTGCGCGTGCCGCGCTCGCGCTTCGCCGATCTGCCGCAAACCGAGTGGCGCTTCCTCCCCAAGGACCCCGCGGCGCCGGCCCTCGTGGTCGACTATCGCGGCGTTCCCGATACCACGCCCGAGTTCGACGAAGCAGCAAAGCTCGATGCCTCGCTCGCCGCTCGCATCGAGCAAGCGCGGCGCACCAGTGGAGGCCGCAAGTGAACCGCGGCGATCTCGCCCGGCTCCTCGATCACTCGGTGCTAAAACCCGAGGCGACCGAAGCCGACGTCGTCGCCGGCGCCAGCGTCGTCCGCGACTGGCGCATCGGATGCTACTGCGTGCAGCCGTGGTGGGTGCAGCGCGCCGCCAAGGCGCTTGCTGGTAGCGATGCCGTCGTGGCGAGCGTGGTCGGCTTTCCGCACGGTTGCGACGTGACGGCGGTCAAGGCCGAGGCGGCACGCTGCGCGGTGGACGAAGGCGCTGGCGAAATCGACATGGTCGCGGCCTTCGGCGCGCTGCGCGGTGGCGACACGCGGGGTTTCACCGCCGACATCGCGGCGGTCGTCCGCGCGGCGGGTACGGCGCCCGTCAAGGTGATCCTGGAAACGGCGATCATCAGCGACGACGAGAAACGCCTCGCCTGCCGGCTGGTGCGCGAGGCGGGCGCCGCCTTCGTGAAGACCTCGACCGGATTCCATCCGGCGGGCGGCGCCAGCGCCGCTGACGTGCGTCTGCTGCGCGCGGCGGTCGGCGTCGATTTCGGCGTCAAGGCATCGGGCGGCATCCGCACGCTCGCCGACGTGCAAGCGATGCTGGCGGCGGGCGCCAATCGGATCGGGACATCGGCGAGTGC
>JADZAQ010000095.1 GCA_020852555.1 Burkholderiales bacterium | reverse complement strand
CAACTCGCGGTGATGGCGTACGCGGTGATCGACACGGTCATGGCGGGGCGCTACGGCACCGACGACCTCGCGGCGGTCGGCATCGGCGCATCGATCTACTTCAGCGTCTTCGTCGCGCTGATGGGCGTGCTGCTGGCGGTGACTCCGATCGCCGCGCAGTTGCTGGGCGCGGGCCGCGCCGCCGCGATCGGCGAGACGATCCGCCAGGCAGGGTGGCTCGCCGTGGCCCTGTCGGCGCTGTCGATCGCCATCTTCTCGTGGCCCGAGCCGTTCCTCGCGCTGAGCGAGCCGCCGCCGGCGGTCGAAGCCAAGGTACGCGCGTATCTCGCGATCGCCGCCTGGGGCGCACCGGCCGCGCTCGGCTTTCGGCTCTTCGCGAGCTACACGACCGCGGTGTCGCTGCCGCGCGCGATGATGGTCCTGAATTTCGTCGGGCTCGCCGTCAAGGTCCCGCTCAACGTCGTCTTCGTCTTCGGCGAACTGGGCGCGCCGGCGATGGGTGCGGCGGGCTGCGCGCTCGCCACCACGATCGCCAACTGGCTGGTGTGCATCCTCGCCTGGGCGTGGTGCTGGCGCGCGCCGGGCTACCGTCGCTATGCGGTGTTCGCGCGCGGGTCACCGCCGCGCTGGCGCGACCAACGGGAACTCCTCGCCCTCGGCGTGCCGATCGGAGTGACCATCCTCGTCGACGTGACCGCGTTCACCTTCATGGCGCTGTTCGTCGCCCGTCTCGGTGCAATCAACTCCGCCGCGCACCAGATCGCCGCCAACGTGGCCGCGCTGATGTACATGCTGCCGCTGTCGCTCGGCACCGCGGTGAGCGTGCTCGTCGGCCAGGCGATCGGCGCCCGCGCCTTCGTCCTCGCACGCAAGACGGGCGCGATAGGGATCGGCCTCGCGCTCGTGCTCGCCATCGTCGCGGGAACCGCGCTCGCGCTCGGAGCGAACGGCGTGGCGTCGCTGTACAGCAGCGACGTGGCCGTGGATGCGCTGGCCGCGACGCTCCTCACCATCGTCGGCGTGTACCACTGCTTCGATGCCGTGCTCGTCGCCGCGGTCAGCGCCCTGCGCGGCTACAAGCGCACCGTGGTGCCTCTCCTGTGCAATGCGGTCGGGCTATGGGGCGTGGGGCTCGCCGGCGGCTATGCGCTCGGTCTCACCGACGCGATCGACCTGCGCTGGTTGGGCAGGGCCACCCCGCTCGGCACGCCGGGATTCTGGGTCGCGGCCGTCGCGGGCACCTGCGTCGCGGCGCTCGGCATCGTGAGCTATTTCTTCGCGATCAGCGCCGCCGAGCGCTCGCGTCACGCGAAGGCAGCGTGAACCCCGCGCCCCGGCGCGGAGTTCGTCGGCGGCAGCTCGCGATCCGCGTCGCCGCTACTTCGCCGCGCGGGCGACGTCGGCAAGGAGCGCATCGGCCTTCGGGCTCTTGCGCGTCCGGCGGATGAGGATATCCGGCGGCAGCACGTTGTTCGCGCCGAAGAAGGCATCGTTCCACGGCACGTTGGTGGAAACGACGGTGCCGTCCAGATTGAGGCCGCCGTACAGGCCGCGGGCGCGCGTGAAGGTGATGAGGTCGGCGGTGATCGTCGAGCGCGCGCCGGCACCGACCGGGCCGGCGGCGATGCTCGCGTCACCGCCCATCTTGAACGAGCTCGCGAGCAGCGAGTTCATGCCGCGGTCGGTCATCACGACGATGATCGCCTCGGAGACGTCGATCCCGGCCTGGAAGCCGACGCTGACCGTGGCGAGGTTGTAGAACGCCGGCCCCGCCCAGCCCTTCCCGTCGCGCGCGCAGAGCACGCCGCGGCCGCCCGAGCCGCCGAAGATGAAGCCGGCACGAACGAGTTGCGGGGCGATCAGGATCCCGCGCGAGCGATTGAGGTTGTCCTGGATCCAGGTCTGATCCGGGTCGCGGATGAAGTTGCTGAGCGTGGTGCGCGCGCTCGCCACCAGCGCCTCGGGCTCGGCCGACGAGGTGGGTTGCGTCGCGCAGCCACCGAGGAACGTCGCGCCCAGCATCATGAGCGTGGTGCGGCGCGAAACGTTCACGGTCGATTCGTTCGTTTTCATCGTATCTCCACAAGAGTGACAGCGAGCCGGCGCGCTTCACCGCGGCCGGCCGCCGCATGGGGTCGAGAGTGTACCCGCGGTCGGCGACGAACCTTTCTTAGTACGCCGCGCGCGCTCGCGAGTTCCGACGCGCGTCGTTCGCGCACCGCCGAACGGTACGCACCGGGTCAACGGCGGCGTAGCGCCGGCCCGAACCACAGGAGCGACAGCACGATCGCCACGAGGAGGAGCAAGGCGGCAGCGGCCGCGTACACGAAGGTCACCTCGACCTCCTTGCGCTCGAGCACGAACCGCGTGTTGAGGTCGCGGTAGATCTTCTTCAGTTCGGCGCCGGTGCTGGCGTGGAAGTACGCGCCCTTGGTGATCGCGGCGATCGCTTGCAGCGTCTCCTCGTCGAGGCGGACGTAAACCGCCCACCCCTCGCCGCGCACCATCGCGCCCTCCTTCGTGCCGAAACCCACCGTGAAGACGCGCACGCCGCGGTCGGCAACCACGCGCGCGGCATCGAGCGGCGACGGCCCGATCGTGCTCTTGCCATCGCTCATGAGGACGATCGCGCCGGTGTCGAACGATCCCGGTGCGACGGGCGCCACCTCCTTCATCGGCGGCGGCTTCAGCTTGAACTGGTTGGGGTCGCGCATGTTGCGCACGTTCTCCCACTTGAAGTCCAGCGCCTGCAGGTCGATGCCGATATCGGGCAGCAGCGTGGCGAGCGCCGCGTACAGCGCGCTGCCGGTCGCCGTTCCACGCTGCAGTTCGAAGCGATCGATCGCCGCGAGCAAATCGTCCCGGTTCGTGGTCGGCTGCTGGACGACGATCGCATTGCCGCCGAATGCCACCAGACCCACGCGCACGTCGCGCGGACGCTCCTCGACGAACGCCCGTGCCGCGGCCTGCGCCGCGGTCAGGCGCGTGGGCTCGACGTCGTCGGCGCCCATGCTGAGCGAGACGTCGACGGCGAGGATCACGGTCTGCTGCATCGTCGGCAGCGTGACGCGCATCTGCGGGCGCGCGACACCGACGATGGTCACGACGAGCGCGATGAGCAGCAGCAGCGGAGGCAGGTGGCGCCGCCAGCGCGCGCTCCGGCCGAGCGCGGGACGGACGAGATCGAGGCTCGCGAAACGCACCGCCGCCCGCGTGCGCCGGCGCAGCGCCCACAGGTACGCCGCCACCAGGAGCGGCACTGCGAGCAACAACCACAGCAGTTCGGGCCAGAGGAATACCATCGTCGAAGCGTGACCGAGCGTCGTGCGGGGCTTGGAAAGGCGGCTTGCGGGAGCGGTTTGACCGGCCACGGCGCCGATGGTGCCCCGTAGCTTGCCATCATAGCGTGCGCGATGCCCCGGGTGACCGCGCGGCAGGCGACAATGCCCGCTGGACAACGCCACGACGCCTTCGCATGCACCTCGACGACCTGCGCAACCGGTTGCGCCAGCGCGGCGCCAAGCCGTGCCACGAGCGGCTCATCCTGCGCGCCTGGATCCGCGCCCAGCCGCTCGACAGCGGTCCGCGCGTGGCGGCGGACTTCCTGCCGCGCGGCATCCGCGAGGCGCTCCCGGCGCTGACCGACGCGTTCGCCGCTCTCGCCCGCGAGCGCTCGCGGTATGCCGCCGACGACGACGCCATCCGTCTCCTCGTCGAGCTGTCCGATGGCCAAGCCGTGGAGACCGTCCTGCTGCCGCGCGACGGCGTGTGCGTGTCGACCCAGGTCGGATGCGCCGTCGGCTGCCTTTTCTGCATGACCGGCCGCAGCGGCCTGCAGCGCCACCTGGGCAGCGCCGAGATCGTGGCGCAGGTCGCGCTCGCGCGCACGCTGCGCCGCGTCGACAAGGTCGTCTTCATGGGCATGGGCGAACCCGCACACAACATGGACGCGGTCCTGGATGCGATCGACCTCCTCGGCAGCGAAGGCGATTTCGCGCACAAGAGCCTCGTCTTCTCGACCGTCGGCGATCGCCGCGTCTTCGAGCGGCTGCCGCGCGAGCGCGTGAAGCCCGCGCTCGCCCTCTCGCTGCACTCGACCTGCATCGAGACCCGGCGTCGCCTCTTGCCGCACGCGCCGCCGATCGCCCCCGCCGAGCTCGCCGAACTGGGCGAGCGCTATGCGCGGGCCACGCACTATCCCATCCAGTACCAGTGGACGCTCCTGCACGGCATCAACGACGACGCCGACGAAGTCGACGGCATCGTGCGCCTCCTCGCCGGCAAGTACGCGGTGATGAACATCATCGCCTTCAACGCCGTCGACGGGACGCCGTTCGCGCGCACGCCCGACACGCGGACCGTGGCCATGGCAGCCGAGCTCAACCGGCGCGGGATCCTCACCAAAGTGCGCCACTCGGCGGGACAGGGCGTCGAGGCCGGTTGCGGGCAACTGCGCGCCCGCAGGCTCATGCCGATAACCGCCACAGCGACGTGACCTCGGCGGCCCGCGCCGTGTGCAGCGGGTCCGACGCTGCGAAAACCTTGGGGTGCGTCGGGCGCACGTCGAGCCGATCCAGCACGCGCAGCCCGGCCGCAGCGATCATGGCGAGAAGGTCGGCGCGCGAACGCAGGCCCAGATGCTCGGCGAGATCGGACAACACGAGCCAGCCCTCGCCGCCGGGAACGAGATGTTCGGCAAGCCCGGCGAGAAAGCCGCGCAGCATGCGGCTCTCGGGGTCGTAGATCCCATGCTCGAGCGGCGAGCTGGGTCGCGCCGGCAGCCACGGCGGATTGCACACGACGAGCGCCGCGCGCCCCGCGGGAAAGAGATCGGCGTTCACGATCTCGACTCGGGCGGCGAGGCCCAGGCGTTCGACGTTGGCGCGCGCGCAGGCGAGCGCTCGCGGATCACGATCGGTCGCCACCACGCGGGCGAAGCCGCGGCGCGCGAGCACCGCCGCGAGCACGCCGGTGCCGGTGCCGACATCGAAGGCGAGATTCGTCGTCGCCGCCGCGGCCGGCAGCGGCGCGCTGGCGACGAGATCGACGTACTCGCCGCGCACCGGCGCGAAGACGCCGTAGTGCGGATGGATGCGGCCGCCGGCGGCGGGGAGCTCGATCCCGGTGCGGCGCCATTCGTGCGCGCCGACGACCCCCAGCACCTCGCGCAGCGCGACGAGGAACGGCCCTTGTCCCTCCCCGTACGCCTCGGCGAAGGCCGTGCGCAGATCGGGGGCGCGGCGCAGGTCGATGCGATACTCGGTGTCGACCTCGACCACCAGCATGCCGAGGGTGCGCGCCCGCTGCGCGCGGGCCTGCCGCTCGCGGTGGAACGCCGCGGCCATCGCCGGCGTGCCGAGCGGAGGCGGCTCGGCATCCGTCGCCGCCGGAACGCGACCGCGCGGTGGGCGTGCCGAGTGCCGCGTCGCCCGATCGGCGCGCCGCGCGAGCGCCGCGAGCAACTGCCGTGCATTCTGGAAGTCGCCGCGCCACAGCAACGCCGTTCCCTGGCAGGCAAGGCCATAGGCCGTATCGGCGGTCAGCGCGTCGTCGACCACGACCACGTGCCTCGGCGGAGGCGCGCCGCGCTCCGAGCGCCAGCGCACCGCGCGCGGGACGCCACCTTCGGTCCAGTGCACGACGGCAGCGACACTCATTTCTTCGCCACCCAAGCGAAGAGCTCCCCGGCCGCGACGATCTCACCTGGATGGTCCGGCTCGTAGCCGGCGACCGGCGCCATCAGGCGCGCGAACTCCGCCCCGCGCAGCAGCGAGCACAGTGCGACGACGGCGGGCGTGGCCAACGTCGCACCACGCCCGGTGAGCATGTAGCGCTCGCGCACGACCGGCACGAAGTCCAGCCCGAACTGCGCGGCGGCGGGCTCGATCGCCATCCCGACGTCGGCCATGCCGCTCGCCACGAAGGCAGCCACCGCGGCGTGCGTGAATTCGCCGGTGTCGTAGCCCACGATGCGCGTCGCGTCGACGCGTTGCGCGGCGAGCAGTGAATCGAGCAGCACCCGCGTGCCCGACCCCGGCTGGCGATTGACGAAACGTATGCCCGGCCGGGTGAGATCGCGCAGCGCGCGGATCTTGCGCGGATTGCCCTTGGCCACGATGAGCCCCTGCGCACGCCACACCATGCGCACGATCTTCTGCTGGCGCGGCTTGAAGAACGGTGCGTACTGCTCCCATAGCACCGGCCCCAACTCACCCTCCGGCACGTGGAAACCGGCGAGGTCGCAGTCGCCGCGCGCGAGCGACGCCACGGCATCGACACTGCTCATGTACTTCAAGTCCACGTCGACCTCGCCGTGATCGCGGGTGAGGTCGGGGATCTTCTCGATCGCGTAGCCGTGGCTCGCATGGATGCGCAGCACCGATGCGGTCTGGGCACGCGCATGGCGGATGGCGGCGTTGAGCTCGTTGGCGACATTCTCCAGCTGCGGAAAGAGGCCCGCCTCGGTGCGCTGCTCCGCCCAGAGGAGCTTCTCGCCCAACGCGGAGAGCCGTGCGCCGCGGCCGCGCGCGAGGAGCACGAGCTCGCTGCCGAAGATGGCGTTCCACCTGCCGAGCAGGTCCCAGGCGTGGCGATACGACAAGCCCACCGCGCGCGCGGCGACGGTGAGCTTGCCGTGGTCGTGGATCGCGCGCAGCAAGCGAAAGAGCTGCGGCTCGAAGTGATCGCCGGCGTCCGACGAGAGCACCCATGCCGGCTTGATCACGATGCGGCTCGTGGCCCTGCCCGCGACACGCTCCGAAGCGGCGCCGCCATCACCCGCATATGCTGCTCGCCTCATATTTGCTTTCCAGGGGGTCGATGGTACCTTCGTCGAACCACAGGCGCGTCCACCAGCGCCGAATATGCAACATTGCGCATATTGAGCGCAAGCACCCCCCGGAGGTCACCGTGGACGAGGCAGCAGCCGCCACCATCGATTCCGCCATTGCGGCGAGCAAACACCGGCCCGGCCCGCTGTTGCCGATCCTGCACTCGATCCAGGACGCGTTGGGCTACATCCCCGCGGAGGCCGTGCCGGTCATCGGCGAAGCGCTCAATCTGACCCGTGCGCAGGTCCATGGCGTGCTCTCGTTCTATCCGCACTTCCGGCACGGCCCGCCGGGGCGGCACGTGGTGCAGATCTGCCAGGCCGAATCGTGCCAGGCGATGGGATCGGCAAAGCTCACCGCACACGCCCGCGCGTCGCTCGGTGTCGACCTGCATGGTACGACCGCCGATGGCGCGATCACGCTCGAGCCGGTCTACTGCCTCGGCAATTGCGCATGCTCGCCCGCGGTGATGGTCGACGGCAACGACTTGCGCGGCCACGTCGACCATGCGACGTTCGATGCGATCGTCGCCGAATGCAGGAGCCCACGATGACCACGACGGTCTACATTCCCCGCGACGCGAGCGCGCTCTCGCGTGGCGCCGACGCCGTCGCCCGCGCGATCGCCGACGAGGCAGCACGACGCAATGCCGCCGTGAAGATCGTGCGCAACGGCTCGTACGGCATGTTCTGGCTGGAGCCGCTGGTCGAGGTCGTGACCGCGGCCGGGCGCATCGCCTACGGCCCGGTGACGGTCAAGGACGTGCCGGGCCTCTTCGACAGCGGCTTCCTCACCGGTAGCGCACACCGCTTGCGCCAGGGGGTGGCCGCCGAGATCCCGTACCTCGCGAAACAGGAGCGCCTCACCTTCGAGCGCGTCGGCGTCATCGACCCCCTGTCGATCGACGACTATCGCGCGCACGGCGGCGGCCGTGGACTCGCTCGCGCGCTCGAGATCGGGCCCGACGCAACGACCGAGGAAGTCGTGAAGTCGGGGCTGCGCGGACGCGGCGGCGCGGCCTTCCCCACCGGAATCAAGTGGCGCACCGCAGCGGCCGCCAAGGGGCCGCAGAAGTTCATCGTCTGCAACGCCGACGAAGGCGACTCCGGCACCTTCTCCGACCGCATGCTGATGGAGGGCGACCCGCTCGCGCTCATCGAAGGCATGGCGATCGCCGGCGTCGCGGTCGGCGCGACGCAGGGCTACATCTACGTCCGCTCGGAATATCCGCACGCCGAGGCCACTCTCAAGGCGGCAATCGAGGTCGCACGCGCCGCGGGCTACGTCGGCACGCACCTCCTCGGCACCGACACGGTGTTCGAGCTCGAGGTGCGCCGTGGCGCTGGGGCGTACATCTGCGGCGAGGAGACTTCGCTCCTGGAGAGCCTCGAAGGCAAGCGCGGCGTGGTCCGCGCCAAGCCGCCGCTGCCGGCGATCGCGGGGCTCTTCGGCAAGCCCACGATCATCAACAACGTGATCTCGCTCGCCAGCGTGCCGCTCATCCTCGACCGCGGCGCGCAGTACTACAGCGACTACGGCATGGGCAAATCGAAGGGCACGCTCGCCTTTCAACTCGCGGGCAACGTGAAGCACCCGGGACTCGTCGAGAAGGCGTTCGGCCTCACGCTGCGCGAGATGCTCTACGACTTCGGCGGCGGCACCGCGAGCGGTCGGCCGATCCGCGCCGTGCAGGTGGGCGGTCCGCTCGGCGCGTACATCCCCGAGTCGCAGTTCGACCTGCCGCTCGACTACGAGGCGTTCATCGCCAAGGGGGCGATGGTGGGCCACGGCGGGATCGTCGTCTTCGACGACACCGTCGACATGGCGCAGATGGCGCGCTACGCGATGGAGTTCTGCGCGGTCGAATCGTGTGGCAAGTGCACGCCGTGCCGCATCGGCTCGGTGCGCGGGGTCGAGATCATGGACGGCATCCTCGCCGGCAAGGCCGATCGCGACGAGCGCATCACGCTGCTGCGCAGCCTCTGCGACACCATGGTGAACGGCTCGCTGTGCGCGCTGGGCGGCATGACACCGTATCCGGTGCTCTCCGCCCTCGATCACTTCCCGCAGGATTTCGCGAAACCGCAAACGCAGGCGGCGTGATCCGGATCACGGCGCAGGGCAGCATCCGCAAAGGAGCAGCACGATGAATCCCAACAAGGAAGCCGACTTCGGGACGCCGCAGCGCCACGCGACGAGGCTCGTCACGCTGTCGATCGACGGCCACCCGGTCACCGTTCCGGCGGGGACGTCGGTGATGCACGCCGCGCTCGCCTCCGGCATCGACATCCCGAAGCTGTGCGCGACCGACACGCTCGAGGCGTTCGGCTCGTGCCGCGTGTGCCTGGTCGAGATCGAGAATCGCAAGGGTTATCCGGCGTCGTGCACCACACCTGCCGAGGAGGGCATGAACGTCCGCACGCAGACGCCGAAGCTGGGCGAACTGCGCCGCGGCGTCATGGAGCTGTACATGACCGACCACCCGGCCGACTGCCGCGACCACGCGGGCTCGGGCACCTGCGAGATGCACGGCGTCGCGCGCGACGTCGGCCTCACCGAGGTCCGCTACGAGAGCGGCCGCACGCACCTCGACGCCAAGGTCGACGCCTCCAACCCGTACTTCCAGTTCGACCCGACGAAGTGCATCGTCTGCTCGCGCTGCGTGCGCGCCTGCGACGACATCCAGGGCACGTTCGCGCTGACCGTCGAGGGCCGCGCCTTCGATTCGCGCATCGTGGTGAGCGCCGACGAGCCCTTCCTCGACTCCGAGTGCGTCTCCTGCGGCGCCTGCGTGCAGGCGTGCCCGACCGACGCGCTGGTCGAGAAGTCGGTGGTGGAGATGGGCGCCCCCGATCGGGTGATCAGCACGACCTGCGCGTACTGCGGGGTCGGCTGCGGCTTCCGCGCCGAGATGAAGGGCGACGAGGTCGTGCGCATGGTTCCCGAGAAGGCCGGCAAGGCCAACCACGGGCACTCGTGCGTGAAGGGCCGCTTCGCGTGGACGTACGCCACGCACCAGGATCGCATCACCACGCCGATGATCCGCGAGAAGATCACCGATCCGTGGCGCGTGGTCTCGTGGGACGAGGCGCTCGCGCGGGCAGCGAGTGAATTCCGCCGCATCCAGGGCAAGTACGGGCGCGGCGCGATCGGCGGCATCACCTCGTCGCGCTGCACCAACGAGGAGACGTACCTCGTGCAGAAGATGGTGCGCGCGGCCTTCGGCAACAACAACGTCGACACCTGCGCGCGCGTCTGCCATTCGCCGACCGGCTACGGCCTCAAGACGACGATCGGTGAATCGGCGGGCACGCAGGACTTCGACTCGATCGATCAGGCCGACGTCATCATCGTGATGGGCGCCAATCCCACCGATGCGCACCCGGTGTTCGGATCGCGGTTGAAGCAGCGCGTGCGCGAAGGGATGCAGGTCATCGTCATCGACCCGCGGGCGATCGACCTCGTGCGCAGCCCGAACGTCGAAGCGGCGTACCACCTGGCGACGCTTCCCGGCACCAACGTCGCGATCCTCAATGCGCTGGCGCACGTCGTGGTCACCGAGGGGCTCGCCAAGGAAGACTACGTGCGCGAGCGCTGCGAGTGGCCGGCGTACGAGGCGTGGCGCGCGTTCATCGTCGACCCGGCGCAGAGCCCGGAGGCGATGGAGGCGGTCACCGGCGTCCCGGCCGCGCACGTCCGCGGCGCCGCGCGCCTCTACGCCAAGGCCGGCAATGCCGGCATCTACTACGGCCTGGGCGTCACCGAGCACAGCCAGGGCTCGACGGCCGTCATGGCCATCGCCAACCTCGCGATGATCACCGGCAACGTGGGCCGTGTCGGCGTCGGCATCAACCCCTTGCGCGGCCAGAACAACGTGCAGGGCTCGTGCGACATGGGCTCGTTCCCGCACGAACTCCCCGGCTACCGCCACATCTCCGACCCGGTCGTGCGCAAGCAGTTCGAGGACGACTGGCAGGTCACGCTCGATCCCGAGCCGGGCCTGCGCATCCCCAACATGTTCGATGCGGCCCACGACGGCAGCTTCCGTGCGCTCTACTGCCAGGGCGAGGACATCGCGCAGTCCGACCCCAATACCGAGCACGTCACCGCCGCGCTGCGCGCGATGGAGTGCGTCGTCGTGCAGGACATCTTCCTCAACGAAACCGCCAAGTACGCGCACGTCTTCCTGCCGGGCAGCTCGTTCCTCGAGAAGGACGGCACGTTCACCAACTCCGAGCGGCGCGTCTCGCGCGTGCGCAAGGTGATGGAGCCGCTGGGCGGCATGGCCGACTGGGAGGCGACCTGCGCGTTGTCGAAGGCGCTGGGCTATCCGATGGACTACGCGCATCCCTCCGAGATCATGGACGAGATCGCGCGCCTGACGCCCACCTTCCACGGCGTGAGCTTCAAGCTCATCGACGAGCTGGGCAGCATCCAGTGGCCGTGCAACGAGCAGGCGCCGGAAGGCACGCCGACGATGCACATCGGCGAGTTCGTGCGCGGCAAGGGGCATTTCGTGGTCACCGAGTACGTTCCGACCACCGAGAAGGTCACGCGGAAGTATCCGCTTCTGATGACGACCGGGCGCATCCTCTCGCAGTACAACGTGGGCGCGCAGACGCGGCGTACCGCCAACGTCGCGTGGTACGCGACGGACATGCTCGAGATCCATCCGCACGACGCCGAGGACCGCGGCATCCGCGACGGAGACGACGTCGGCGTGGCGAGCCGCGCCGGCGAGACGGTGCTCCGCGCGCGGGTCACCGATCGCGTGCAGCCCGGCGTCGTCTACACGACGTTCCACTTCCCGGAGGCCGGCTCGAACGTGCTCACCACCGAGAACTCGGACTGGGCGACCAACTGCCCCGAGTACAAGGTGACCGCGGTGGAGGTGTCGCGTGCGGCGCAGCCGTCGGAATGGCAGCGGCGGTTCCGCCGCTTCTCCGAGGAACAGGTCGACCTCGCGAAGCAGGCGGTCGAGGCGATCGCGCGGTAGATTGCCGGCAGGGGATCGAGCCATGATCGGTGATGCCCGCGCCGCCGCCCGCGATCGCGTGGTCGTGCGCTATGCGCAGGGCGAGCGGGTCCCGGAGCACGAGCCGGTGGCCGACGAGGTGCCGATCGCGCTCGCCTACAACGGGATCGCGCACGCGGTGATGCTCGCCACGCCCGCCGACCTCGAGGACTTCGCGGTCGGCTTCTCGCTCTCCGAAGGCATCGTCGAGCGCGTCGCGGAGATCCACGACGTCGAAACGAGCGCCGCCGGGCAGGGCGTCACCGTCGACGTGACGATCGGCGGTGCAGCGTTCGCGCGCCTCAAGGACCGTCGGCGCACGCTCGCCGGCCGCACCGGCTGCGGGCTGTGCGGCCGCGAGAGCCTCGAGCAAGTGTTGCCGCCGGTGCCCCGGGTGACGTCGTCGTTTGCCGTCGACGCCGAGACGCTGCACGCGCTGGCGCGCGCACTCGCGGCGAGCCAGCCGCTGCATGCGCGCACCGGCGCCACGCACGCCGCCGGCTGGGGGCGTGCCGACGGCTCGCTCGTGCTGGTGCGCGAGGACGTTGGCCGGCACAATGCCCTCGACAAGCTCATCGGCGCGCTGGCTCGCCAGCGCGTCGCCACCGGCGATGGCGTCGCGCTGCTCACCAGCCGTGCGAGCAGCGAGATGGTGCAAAAGGCCGCGCTGGCCGGCATGCCCATGCTTGCCGCGGTGTCGGCGCCGACCACCATGGCGATCCGCGTCGCGGAAGCCGCCGGCGTGACGCTCGTGGCCTGGCTGCGCGCCGATCGCTTCTCCGTCTATACCCACGACGAGCGCCTGCGCGCCACCGTACTGGAGAATCCGTGAACGACAAGCACCATCGCCTCGTCAGCATGGCGAACCAGATCAGCCAGTTCTTCGAGTCGCAGCCGTCGGAGGAGGAGCGCGTGGCGCGGGTCGCCGATCACCTCACGCGCTTCTGGGATCCGCGCATGCGCAAAGCGATCGTCGAGCACCTCGCCGCTGGCGGCGAAGGCCTGCGCGACAATGCGAGGCGCGCGGTCGAGCGGCTCGCCGCCGCGCGGCAACCGGCGTAATCCGACGGCAGGCTCGCCTACCGCGGCGCCTTGACGATATCGCGCGCCGCGTAGGCATCCGCTGCCTCGCGCACGAAGGCGGCCAAGCGCGGCAGCGATTCTTCGGCGAGTTCCTGCGCGAGCGTCACCAGTTCCGCGTGCGTCGCCCGCCCCGGGCGCAGGCGCTCGTAGATCGCGAAGACGCGATCGTTGGCGACCGCGGTGAGCTCCGCCGCGCGCCGCAGGTTCTCCGCAAGCTGGCGCAGACCCGCGCCGTCCGCCGCCGCGGCCTGCGCCTCGAGCTGCTCGCGGCTGATGCGCAGGTCGCCGCGTTCGAGCGTACCGGCCCGCAGCGCGTCGAGCGTCACCTCGGACAGCGCGCGCCCGCTCGCCGTGCGGATTTCGGTCATCATCGGTGCCGCTCCTTCCGGTTGCATCGTGGGATCCCTCCTCACGCGCCGACGGCGCTGCCGGCGACCGCTGTGCGCGCGCCGCGATCGATCGCCACGCGCAGCTCGATGGGCGCGCGCTCGCGCTGCACGCACTCGGTCTCGCGCAGGTGCATGAGCGTCGTCTGCACGATGAGCCGCAGCCGCACCGTATTGTCGCTGCGCACCGGGATCGGCGCCGCCGGCTTGGCGAGCGCATGGAGCGCGGCGTTGCGACCGATGCTGCGATAGGTATCGAGATCGATGTTCGGCGCCTGCGCGAAGAGCTCGAGATTGTCGAGCGGCCGCAGGTCGCGGCGATGGATCACCGTCGTCCCCTTGGCCTGTACGCCGATGGCGATCCCCGACCCGCTCAGCTGCGCGCCGGCGTGGCCGATGAAGGCGCAGTCGGAGGTGTGCTGGATGCGGATCACGCGTGCCGGCAATCCCTCCTCCGCGACGCCGGCGACGAGCGCTGCCAGCACGTCGCGATGCGCAAGACCACCCAGCGTGTGTCCGATCGCGGCCCCGAACGCGGGGCCGACCGCGATGACGACCTCGGGTACGCTGCCGGTGCGCGCCGGGCCGGCATCGACGAGCCAGCGCTCGTCGGCAGCGGCGGCGAGATCGTCACCGAAGTGACGCGGATCCCACGCGCGCGGCAGATCCTGGATCGCTTGCCAGCGCTCGCCGTCCAGACGGTAGCCGGTGCCCGGACCACGGTAGTCGTTGGGGTCGGTGAGCGCGCTCAGCACGTGGAAGTTCGCGTCGAAGATCGCCGCGGGCTGCAGGTAGTCGCCGATCACCCGCTGCCGCTGCATTTCGAGGATGCTCGCCGCGATGTCGGAGTAGCCCGCGCGGTCGAGCGCGGCGATCACGTCGACCACCGTGGCCTCGCCGTCGAGGAGGCGCTGCGCAGCGTCGATGTCGGCCACCCGATCGCGGTCGACCATGTCCCCGGAATCGAACGCTCCCACCGCCGCCTGGATTTCGTCCTCGCGAATCGCCGGAATGCCCAATGTCTCGAACACCGCCTGCAGCGCGCGCACCGCGCGCTCGCGCACCGCGAGCACCTGCGCCTCGTCGGCGGGAACGATCCCGCCGTCGATGCGCAGGTCGCGCTGCAGGACGTACCAGTCGTCGAGTTCGGTGACGTCGAAATTGCCGCCGCCGAACATGTTGTCCGGGCGCGGAATCGCCCCATAGCCGGACGTGATGAAATCGGTGCCCGGGATGAACTGCAGCATGAGCTTGGCCGCCTTGCGGATCTCCGAGTGCGACGACAGCGCGTCGTTGCCCGCGGCGACCTCCATGCCGAGGAGCATCGCGATGAGGTTCTCGGCGAGCACCACGCGCACGCCGTCGGGCAGCGCCTCGGGAAGCGCGATGCAGCTGATCGAGCCGTTCTGCGAGCCCTGGCTGCCGGCGGCGCGGGTGGCGAGGAGACTCCTCGCCTCGAGATAGAGCATCGAGCGACCCTGTGCGTGCCCCATGAGCGCCGGCGCGCCGGCACCCGACGTGAAGCGCGTCTTGATTCCGCGACTCGCGTACGCGGCGGCGAGGAACGACTTCGACCACGGCGTGTCGTCGCCGTCGACGAAGGCGCGCTCGGTGGCATACACCGACAGCGTCTCCGAGTAGCTCGTGAATCCCTTGAAGCCGAGCTTGAGGTTGGTCGCCTCCTCGACCGCGCACTGCGTGAGGACGCCGGGCCGGCCCGTCTGCGCGCCGACGAGGAGCGCCAGCGCATTGAGCGGCGCATAGCGCGCGACGGCAGCGGTCGTCTCCACCTCGGCGAAACCACGCAGCGCCGCCTCGGCGGCATCGGCGGCGAGCAGCGCCGGATTCTCCTTGCGGTTGGTCACGTGCGCCTGGTTGGCCGGCGTGCGGCGCGCCCGCATCTTGGCGAGCCCCATCATCATCTCCAGCACGTTCATCTGGTTGATGACGTCGACGAGTTTCGCCGGCGTGCAGCCACCGACGATCTCGAGGACGGCGCTGCGCGGCACGTTGATGTCGACGATCATGCGCGCGATCTCGACCGACGGTGTCGCCATCGCGCGCGGCGCGACGTTGACGTCGATCGCATGCCGCGCGATGAAGCGCTCGACGAGGTCGAAGTCGTCGCGCCCGACGCCGTCCATCTCGACGATCAACCCGTCGCGGATCGCGATGCCTGGCTTGGGATCGAAAGGGCTGTGCATCGTCGCCAGACCCACCTCGGGCCACGGCGTGATGAACGTCTCCTTGTTGATCGGCCGCGCCTCCAGCCGTTCGAAGCGCTTGGAACGCATGCGATGCCTCCTCTCGTTGCCGTGCCCGCCCGCAGCCGGCGGCTGCCGCGGACTGCTACTTCTTCTTTGCCGGCGACACGTCGGTACAGGTTCCCTCGTAGACTTCCGCCGCCATCCCGACCGACTCGGCGAGCGTCGGGTGAGGGTGGATCGTCTTGCCGATGTCGGTCGCATTCGCACCCATCTCGACCGCGAGGCAGACCTCGCCGATGAGATCCCCCGCGTGCGTACCGACGATCGCACCGCCGATGCAGCGATGCGTCGCCTCGTCGAAGAGGAGCTTGGTGAAGCCCTCGTCGCGGCCGTTGGCGATCGCCCGCCCGGACGCCGTCCACCGGAACACCGCCTTGCCGTACGCGATGCCCTGCGCCTTGCACTGGTCTTCGGTCAACCCCGCCCAGGCTACTTCGGGATCGGTGTAGGCCACCGACGGGATCTGCCGCGCATCGAAGAAGGCCTTCTCGCCGTGCGCCGCTTCCGCCGCCACGTGCGCCTCGTGCACCGCCTTGTGCGCGAGCATCGGCTGGCCGACGATGTCGCCGATCGCGTGGATGTGCGGCACGTTGGTGCGCATCTGCCGGTCGACCTCGATGAAGCCGCGCTCGGTCACCGCCACCCCCGCATTGGCGGCATCGATCGCCTTGCCGTTCGGGCTGCGACCGACGGCCACCAGCACGAGGTCGTAGGTCTGCGGCCCGGACGGCGCGTTCTCGCCCTCGAACGTCACCTCGATGCCGGCCGGCGTTGCCTTGGCGCCGACGGTCTTCGTCTTCAGCATCACCTTGGCGAAGCGGCCGGCGTTGCGCTTCTCCCAGACCTTGACGAGGTCGCGGTCGGCACCCGCCATCAGGCCGTCGAGCATCTCGACGATGTCGATCTTGCTGCCGAGCGCCGCGTATACCGTCGCCATCTCGAGACCGATGATGCCGCCGCCGACCACCAGCATGCGCGGCGGCACCGCGGCGAGTTCGAGCGTGCCGGTCGAATCGACCACGCGCGGATCGTGCGGCATGAACGGCAGCCGGATCGCCTGGCTGCCGGCGGCAATGATCGCCTTGGCGAACTTCACCACCTTCTTCTCGCCGGTCGGGTCGCGGCCGGCGCCACCGGTCAACGCGACCTCGACGTGGTGCGCATCGAGGAAGCGCCCCACGCCGCGCACGATCTCGACCTTGCGCGCCTTGGCCATGCTGGCGAGCCCGCTGGTGAGCTTTCTCACCACGCTCTCCTTGAAGCCGCGCAGCTTGGCGACGTCGACCTTGGGCTCGCCGAAGGCGATGCCGTGCGCCGCGAGCGCCTTCGCCTCGTCCATTGCGGCGGCGGTGTGCAGGAGCGCCTTCGACGGAATGCAGCCGACGTTGAGGCACACGCCGCCCAGCGT
>JADZAQ010000094.1 GCA_020852555.1 Burkholderiales bacterium | reverse complement strand
TGCCGATCGGCCGGTTGTCGAGTTCGCGGATCGGCGTCACCTCGGCGGCGGTGCCGGTGAAGAATGCCTCGTCGGCGATGTAGACCTCGTCGCGCGAGATGCGACGCTCCTCGACCGCATAGCCCAGTTCGTGGGCGATGGTGATGATGCTCCGGCGGGTGATGCCGTCGAGCGCGCCGCTGCCCAGATCCGGAGTCGCCAGCACGCCATCCCTGACGATGAAGACATTCTCGCCCGATCCCTGGCACACGAAGCCCGTGGGATCGAGGAGCATCGCCTCCTCGTAGCCGTCGTGCAGCGCTTCCTGGTTGGCGAGGATCGACACCGTGTAATTGCCGACTGCCTTCGCCTTGCACATCGTGATGTTGGCATGGTGGTGCGTGAACGACGACGTCTTCACGCGGATCCCTTTCTCGATGGCATCCTGACCCAGGTAAGCGCCCCATGGCCAGGTGGCGATCGCCACGCGTACCGGATTCGACTTGGCGGCGACCCCCATCGCGTTGGAGCCGTAGAACACGATCGGCCGGATGTAGCAGGAGTCGAGCTTGTTCTCGCGCACGCAGGCGATCTGCGCGGCGTCGATCTCGTCCTTGGTGAACGGGATCTTCATCTGGTAGATCGCCGCCGAATTGAAGAGGCGGTTGGTATGGTCGCGCAGGCGGAAGATCGCCGGGCCGCTTGCCGTCGCGTAGCAGCGCACGCCCTCGAAGACGCCCATGCCGTAGTGCAGGGTGTGGGTGAGCACGTGGGTGTTGGCGTCGCGCCAGGGCACGAGCTTGCCGTCGTACCAGATCCATCCGTCGCGGTCGGCCATCGACATGGCGGGTCACTCCTCAGTGGGGTTGCTCGTCGGAACCCGCGATTTTAGCAGCCCGTCGGATTGCTGCCGATCGGCCCCGGCGTGCCCGGCGGGCCGGCACGGCGTCAGCGCGACCCCGCGTCGCGCCACGCGCCGCCGAACACCTGCGCCCACAGCGTCGTCACCGCTTCGCGCCGGCCGATCTGCGGTAGCGGATCGACGCGCGCCTGCTCCGCACCGGTGAGGCGGACCTGGTGCTGGAGGCGGCGGTACTCGCGGTACGCATCGGCGACGGCGTGCGCGAGCGGGCGCGCGATGAGGTCGAGCTCGGCGGCGAGATGGAGGAGCGCGATGTTGCCGGCGTTGCGGGTGAGCGCCCGGTGGCGGTGTGCATGGCCAAGGACGAGGCATTGCACCGTGAACTCGATGTCGACCATGCCGCCGTCGTCGTGCTTGAGGTCGAAGAGCGGCGTCGGGTTGGCGTGCCCGGCGGCCATACGCCGGCGCATCGCCACGATCTCGGCAACGAGGTGCGCGGGGTCGCGTGGTTGGGTGAGGATCTCCTGCCGCGCCGCCTCGAAGGCGGCGCCGACCGCGGCGTCGCCGGCCACGAAGCGCGCGCGGGTCAGCGCCTGGTGTTCCCAGACCCACGCCTGCTCGCGCTGGTAGCGGACGAAGCCGCGCAGGCTCGACGCGAGCAGGCCCTTGGCGCCGTCCGGCCGCAGGCGCAGGTCGGTGTCGTAGAGCGGGCCCGCGGGGGTGGTGCTGGTGAGCCAGGTATTGAGGCGTTGGGCGAGGCGGGTGTAGGCGATCTCGTGCGCATCGGCGTCGGGGTCGTCGTCGGCGATGTCGAAGATGAAGACGATGTCGAGGTCGGAGACGTAGCCCAGTTCCTTGCCGCCGAGCTTGCCGTAGCCGACGATCGCGAAGCGTGGTGCTGGCGCATCCACAGCCTTGAGGCAGGCCCAGCACGCGGCAAGCGCGCCGTCGAGCACGATGTCGGCGAGCGCCGAGAGGTGATCGGCGAGGCGCTCGACGGTGAGGTGCCCGGCGAGGTCCTGCGCGAGCAGGCGGAAGGTCTGCGCGTGCTGGAAGTGGCGCAGCACGTCCATCCCCTGCTCGGTGTCGCCGGGGAACTCGCCGAGACGTTGGGCAAGCTCGCTGCGCCACTCGTCCCACGACGGCTCGGCGAGGAGCGCCGGCGCGTCGAGCAGCTCGTCGAGGAGCAGTGGATAGCGCGTGAGATATTCCGCCGCCCACGCCGATGCGCTCATCAGGGTGGCGATCCGCGGCAACAGCGGTGGGTGCTCGATGAGGAGGGCGAGGTAGGCGCTACGGCGGGCCACCGACTCGAGGAGCGCGAGCAGCCGCTCGAACACCGCCTGCGCCCCCGACAGTCCCGGCTGTTCGGCAGCGGCCGCGAGGAAGCGCGGCACGAGGACGTCGAAGCGTTCGCGTGATACCGCGGGCAACTGCTGGTAGCGCGCCGATGCGCGTACCCGGGTCAGTAGCGCGACGAGTGCCGGGGGATCGGCGAATCCCGCATCCGCCAGCGCCGCGGGCTCGTCCGCGTCGTCGAGGCGGGGGTCGAGCCACAGCGCCGCATAGCCGTCCACCCCGGCATGGGTCGATACCGTGGCCGGCTCGTCGGCTTCGGCAAAGGTCTCGCCGAAGGTGACCGACACCGCGCGGCGCTGCTGCGCGAGGGCACGGGTGAAGCCGGCGGCGTCGGTGCCCATGGTCTCGGCGAGCCACGCAAGCTCGCCCGGATCGGCGGGCAGATGGTGCGTCTGCGCATCGTCGCGATACTGCAGGCGATGCTCGACGTTGCGCAGGAACACGTAGGCGTCGCGCAGCGTGGCCGCCGACGAATGCGGCAGGAGATCGCGCTCGGCGAGGGCGGCGAGCGCCGGCAGCGTGCCGCGGGCGCGCAGGTCGGGCTCGCGTCCGCCGCGCACGATCTGCTGTGCCTGCACGATGAACTCGATCTCGCGGATGCCGCCGTCGCCCAGCTTGACGTTGGCCTGCGCGTCGCGCCGCGCGCCTTGCTCGCGGATCTGCCGGTGGAGGTCGCGCAGCCCTTCGTAGGCGTCGTAGTCGAGGTACTTGCGAAAGACGAACGGCGCAATCAGCGCGTCGAGTTCGTCGTGGCTCTCGCCGGTGATCGCGCGCGCCTTGAGCCACGCGTAGCGCTCCCACATCCGGCCCTGCGTGACGAGGTACGTCTCGAGGCCGGCAAACGACGTGGTGAGCGGTCCGCTGGTGCCGTACGGGCGCAAGCGCATGTCGACGCGAAAGACGAAGCCATCCGCCGTCACTTCGGCGAGGGTGGCGATCAGGCGCTTGCCCAGCCGATCGAAGTATTCGCGGTTGGCGATGCTGCGCGCGCCGTCGGTCTCGCCCTCCTCGGGATAGACGAAGACGAGGTCGATGTCGGAGGAGACGTTGAGCTCGCCGCCACCGAGCTTGCCCATGCCGACGACGATGAGCGATTGCCGCTCGCCGCTGTCGCTCCCGCGCGGTGCGCCGTGCACGGTGGCGAGCTCGCGATCGTGCGCGGCGAGCGCGTGGGCGAGCGCGGCATCGGCCAGCGCGGTCATCGTTGCGCCGACTTCGGCGAGGTCCGCGCGCCCCGTGAGGTCGCGCAGCAGGGTGCCGAGGAGCGCGCGCGTGCGCAGGTCGCGCAGTGCCGGACCGAGTGCCGGTGCCGCCGTGGGTAGCCGCGCGGCGGCGGCGGGTACGTCGAATGGCACCGCCAGCGTGGCCTCCAGCGTGTCGCGCAGCGCCGGACGCGCGGCGAGGCAGCGTTGCGCATAACGGCTGTACGCGACGGCGCGGGCGAGATCCATGTGCGGGCAGGACGGGCAGTGGTGAGCGTTCGGCTACAATCGGCGATCACCGCGGACGCGCGGCGCCGGAGGTCGGCGGCGGCGTTCGCGCATTATGCCCGGGATCGCCGGCGCCATCGTCGACCGCCACCCGCTTCGCTCGTTCGTGGCACCCCGCATCGCTCTGCGCCTGTTACGGCTCGCTTTCACCCTCGTGGTGGTTGGGCTGGTGGTCTTTCTCGCGCTGCTGGTGGCCGTGCGCTACGTCGTCTTCCCGAACCTCGATCGGTACCGGGATACGATCGCGACCCGCTTGGCGCACGAGCTCGGCCAACCGGTGACCATCGGCGGTCTGCACGGCAGTTGGGACGGCTGGAATCCGCGTGTCGTCCTCACCGACCTCGCGATCCACGACCCGGCGGAGCCAGCCGGCGCTGCGCTCCTCGCGCTTCCCAATGTCCAGTTCGTCGTCGCCTGGACCTCGCTCGTGGTGCGCGACCTCCGCCTGCGCTCGCTGGTCATCGAGCGGCCGGCGCTCACCGTACGCCGCGATGCACAGGGGCGTTTCCATATCGGCGGCGTCGAGGTCGACGTCGACGCACCGGTCACGAACCTCACGTTCGTCGAGTGGCTCGCCCGCCAGCGCGAGATCGTCGTTCGCGATGCCCGCGTGGTCTGGAACGACGAGTTGCGCGGCGCACCGCCGCTGCCCCTCGAGCACGTGCAGTTCAGGCTCGAGCAGACGCGCGCCGGGGTCCGCTTCGGACTCGTCGGCTCACCGCCGCCCGAACTCGCCTCGCCGCTCGATCTGCGCGGTGAGCTCCTCGCCGGATCGCTCGGCGACTGGCGGACGGCGCGTGGGCGCTTCTACCTGCGGCTCGACTACGCCGACGTCGCGCGCTGGCGCGACTGGGTGCCGGTGCTGCGACCGGTCGATGCCGGTGAAGGCGCCGTGCGGGTGTGGACCGACGTCGCGGGGGGCGTGACCACGGCCGTGGTCGCCGATCTCGAGCTCACCGGTGTGCGCGGACACGTGACGCCCAAGCTGCCGCAACTCGATCTCGATTACCTGCGTGGACGGGTCACCTGGAAGCACGCGCCCGGGCGCCGCGAGATCGTGCTGCACGACCTCGCGTTCCGCACGCGGACGGGGCAGGCGCTGGCCCCGGTGACGATGACCATCGTGGCCCAGGAAAGCGCCGATGGGCGCATCACCGGTGGGACGCTCGCCTTCGACCGCCTCGATGCGAAGCCGCTGTCCGAGCTCGCCGTCCACCTGCCGCTGCCCGAGCAGGTGCGCAACGACCTCGTCGCCCTCGACCTGCGCGGCAGTGTCACCGACGGCAAGTTCGCCTGGACCGGCGCACCCGACGAGCCGAGCAGCTTTTCCGGCGCGGGGGACTTCGCGCAGCTCGGGATCGCGGCGAACAACGCGCTGCCCGGCGCGGAGGGTGTATCCGGCCATTTCACCTTCGACGAGATGCGTGGCGAGTTGAAACTCGACAGCCGCGACGTGCGCGTACGGCTGCCGCAGGTGTACGCCGACGCGCTGCTGTTCACGAGCGCGTCGGGGACCGTGCGCTGGTCGCGCGGGGCCGATGACGTCCGCGTGATCCTCGATGACGTCAAGTTCGCCACACCGCATACCGCGGGAACCGCGAGAGGCAGTTGGCGATCGCAGCCACAAGGCCCCGGCCTTATCGAGCTGCGTGCGCAGCTCGCGCGCGCCGATGCGAAAGACCTCTATCGCTACCTGCCGCTCACGCTCCACGCCGACGTGCGCGACTGGTTGAAGGCGTCGATCAAGGCGGGGCGTGCGAGCGACGTGCGCATGGTGCTCGCGGGCAACCTCGCCGATTTTCCTTTCGCGAGCGCCCGGCAGGGCCAGTTTCTCGTCACGCTCAAGGTCGCCGATGCGGTGGTCGACTATGCCGATGGGTGGCCCCCCGTGACCGGCATCGCGGCCAACGTGAAATTCGAGGGCGCCGGCATGATGATCGAGGCGCGCGAAGGCGAGATCCACGGCGTGCGGATCGGTCCGGCCACGATCGGCATCCCCGACCTCGGCGCGAAGCACCCCGCGTTGACCGTCACCGGCAAGGCGCAGGGTCCAACGGCCGGCTTCCTGGGTTTCATCGCGGCGAGCCCCATCGCCGGTTGGATCGACGGGGTGACGAGCGGGGTCACCACGACCGGCAACGGCCAGCTCGACTTGCGTTTCACCCTGCCGCTCGGCGCCGCCGACGATACCAAGGTTGCGGGCGACTACGAGCTCCAGGGCAACGAGGTGGCCATTCCCGGAGTGCCCACGCTTGCCGACGTGACCGGGCATCTCGACATCACGAAGGATGCGATCCGCTCGCGCGACCTCACCGCCGCACTCTTCGGCGGTGAGGCCCGCATCGCCGTGCGCAGCGTCGACGGTGCACTACGGGTGGCGGCCGACGGTACCGCCGACGTGGCGACGCTGCGTCGCTCCTTCCCGCACCCGCTCCTGGACCGCGTGAGCGGCAGTGCGCCGTGGAGCCTGACCGCGTCGTCGCGCCAGGGCGTCACCGCGTGGACGCTGACCTCGGATCTCGTCGGCGTGGCCATCGCTTTGCCGGCGCCGGCCGGCAAGGCCGCGGCGGAGCGGGCCGCGTTGCGCGTGGAACGGCGCGACCGCACGGGGAAGGGAGTCGAGGACACGCTCATCGTCGATTACCGCTCGAACCTGCGGCTGGTGGCGCAGCGCCAGCTCACCGCGCAGGGTGCCGACATCGAGCGCGCGCTCCTGGTGCTCGGGCCCGGCGCGGCGCGCACCACGACCGCCGAGCGGCCGGGCTGGTGGGTGCGCGGCGCGATCGACGATTTCGATCTCGACGAATGGTTCGCGGTGGTCGATCGGGTGGAGACGCCGGCCGGCGAATCGCCGCGCGCGCCGGGTGCCGCCACGGCGGGCTTGACGCTCAACGGCGTCGAGGTCAGCGCGCGCCGCTTGGACGTCTTCGGCCGCAGCTTGCACGACGTCGCCATCGACGCCACGCGCGCCGGCGACCAATGGCGAATCCGCACCAAGGGGCGGGAAGCCGAGGGAACGGCGACCTGGTATCCGGAGACGCCGGCCGCACCCAACGGCCGCATCGTCGCGCGCCTGTCGCGACTGGTGCCGCCGGGGCCCGCCGAGTTGCACCCGGCGCACAGCGAGATCGTTCCCGGCGCGAAGCCAGTCCGAACGTGGCCCGAACTCGATATCGTCGCCGATGCGTTCATGTTGCGCGACCACGACGCGGGGCGCCTCGAGTTGCGCGCGCAGCCGGCAGGTACCGATTGGCGCATCGACCAGCTTGCCCTCACCAATGCGAGCGGGCGCATCGATGCCACGGGGTGGTGGCGCGTGGCTCGCGAGCACCCCCGCACCGAACTCACGCTGCGGCTCGCGGCCGAGGACGCCGGCGGGTTCCTGGCACGCTTCGGCTATCCCGTTGCCGTACGCAACGCACCCACGACCATCAACGGCGACCTCACCTGGGCCGGCGCGCCCAACGATTTCGACTATCCGACGCTCACCGGCCGCTTGACGCTGGCCACCGGGCCAGGCCAGTTCACGCGGATCGATCCGGGCATCGGCAAACTCTTGGGCGTGCTCTCGCTGCAGGAACTGCCGCGGCGGATCACGCTCGATTTCCGAGATGTCTTCAGCGAGGGTTTCGCCTTCGATCGCATCGAAGGTGATTTCGCCATTCGCAGCGGACTCATGACGACCGATAACCTGAGCCTCGCCGGGCCGGCGGCACAGGTGACGATTCGCGGTGACATCGACCTCGCCCAGGAGACGCAAAAGCTGACCGTGCGGGTGAAGCCCGCGCTGTCGACGATGTTCTCCGCCGGTGCCGCGGTGCTGTTCCTCGCCAACCCGATCATCGGGGCGGCGGTGGGCGCCGGGACGCTCCTCGCGCAGAAGCTCCTCGACAACCCCATCGACCAGATCTTCAGCTATGAGTATCGGGTGACCGGCCCGTGGGTGGATCCGCAGGTGGAGCGAGTGTCGCACACGCCGGTGGCCGCACCCGGCGTGCCCTCGGCACCGGGCGCCGGAGCCGCGCCAGCGCCGCCTGCGGCGGCGGCCGATACCGCTCCGCCGGGCGCCGCCTCACCCGGTGCCACGGGCACGCCGCGCTGATCCCGCCGGCGTCGCCGCGACGTGCACGCGGCACGGTGCCCGCACCCGCGGCCTACGCCGGGCTTCGTTCGGGAACGAGCACCGCCGCACCCTCGAAACGGCCGTGCCGCAGGTCGTCGAGGGCGGCATTCGCCGCGTGCAGCGGGTACGTCGTGACGCGCGTCCGCACCCCGGCCTGCGCGGCGATGCGCAGGAAGTCGCGGCCGTCGTGACGGGTGAGATTGGCGACCGAGACGAGTTCGCGCTCCTCCCACAGCAGCGCATAGGGGAAGCTCGGGATGTCGCTCATGTGGATCCCCGCGCAGACGACCCGTCCGCCCTTGCG
>JADZAQ010000093.1 GCA_020852555.1 Burkholderiales bacterium | reverse complement strand
TTCTTCCGACGCGGCTCCGGCGGTGCCGTGGATGAACCTCAGGCAGAAGCATCGTCGCCGGCGGCGCCGGCACGCCGCAGCACCGCAAGCGCCACCGACAGCGAAAAACCGCGCGCCTGCAGAAAGCGGACCTGCCGCGCCTTGTCGCGATCGTCGACCGGTCGGATCCCGAACCGCCGCTGCCACAGCGCGCAGGCGTCGTCGACCTCGTCGCGTTCGGCGAGTTGGGCCATCGCCTGCGCGACGTCGGCGGCGGCGACGCCGCGCTCCTGCAGCGCGTGGACGATCGCCCGCTTGCCGAAGCGGCCGACGCGCTGCGCGACGACAGCCTCGGCATAACGGGCATCCGAGAGATACCCCGCCGCGACCAGGTCGGCGAGCGTGCGCTCGATCGCGTCGTCCGCTACGCCTCTGCGCCGCAACCGTGCGGCGAGTTCGGCGCGGCTATAGTCACGCCGGGCGAGCCAGCGCACGGCCAGCGCCTTCGGCGACGGCGGCGCCTGATCGCTGCTCCGCGATCGGGAACGCCCGGAGCGCACCGCGTGCCGGCTACTCGTCGCCCGCCGCCACGGCGCCCGCCTTGCCGGGCTGCGGCACGCCGACGGCTTCGCGGATCCTCGCCTCGATCTCCTGGGCGGTCTCGGGATGCTCGCGCAGGAACTCGCGCGCGTTGTCCTTGCCCTGCCCGATCTTGTCGCCCTTGTACGCGTACCACGCCCCCGACTTGTCGACGATGCGGTGGTTGACGCCCAACTCGATGATCTCGCCCTCGCGCGAGATCCCCTCACCGTACAGGATGTCGAAGAGCGCTTCCCGGAACGGCGGCGCGACCTTGTTCTTGACCACCTTGACGCGCGTTTCGTTACCCACCACCTCCTCACCCTTCTTGATCGCGCCGATGCGGCGGATGTCGAGGCGTACCGAGGCGTAGAACTTGAGTGCGTTGCCGCCGGTGGTGGTTTCGGGATTGCCGAACATCACGCCGATCTTCATGCGGATCTGGTTGATGAAGACGACGAGAACGTTGGCGCGCTTGATGTTGGCGGTGAGCTTGCGCAGCGCCTGGCTCATGAGCCGCGCCTGCAGGCCGGGCAACTGATCGCCCATCTCGCCTTCGATTTCTGCCTTCGGCACGAGGGCGGCCACCGAATCGATGACGATGACATCGACGCTGCCGGAGCGTACCAGCATGTCGGCGATCTCGAGCGCCTGTTCGCCGGTGTCCGGCTGCGAGATGAGGAGGTTGCCGACGTCGACGCCGAGCTTGCCGGCGTATACCGGGTCGAGGGCGTTCTCGGCGTCGATGTACGCGGCGACTCCACCTGCCTTCTGCACCTGGGCGACGACCTGCAGACACAGCGTGGTCTTGCCGGACGACTCCGGCCCGTAGACCTCGACGACCCGGCCGCGGGGCAGCCCGCCCACGCCGAGCGCGATGTCGAGACCGAGCGAACCGGTCGAGACGACGGCGAGATCGTTGGCGATCTGCGCCTCGCCCATCTTCATGATCGAGCCCTTGCCGAACTGCTTTTCGATCTGCGCGAGGGCGGCGGCGAGCGCCTTGCTTTTCTGGTCGTCCATGGGGGCATCGAGGGGCATGGTGAGGTCTCCGAGTGTAGCGCCCGGCGGCCAGGCGGCCGGGAAGGCAGGCGCGTCACGTGGCCGAATCATGGCATAGAACGATCGTTCGACACAAGTCATCCGGGTGGTCTAACCCATCCGACCGATCGACAGTACCCGCTGGATCCCGCCCACCGCCGAAGCTGCCTTCCATGCGCCGGCGCGCCGCCGCGATTCCGGTGCTACCCCCCGATGCTACGCGCGGCGCTACGCCCGATGCGCGGCGGCGATAAGCCCGGCGAGGGCCGCCGTCACGCTCGCCAGGCGAATCGCGCGCCGGTCGCCGTCGAAATGCCGCGTCTCGACCGTGGTCGGCTGGCCCTGCGCGGCCCATGCGAAAGAGACCGTTCCGACCGGCTTGGCGGCGCTGCCCCCACCCGGACCGGCGACGCCCGTGATCGCCACCGCGACGGTGGCGCGGCTGTGCGCGAGCGCGCCCTCGGCCATCGCGCGGGCGACCGGCTCGGACACCGCGCCGTGCGTCGCCAGCATCGCCGACGGCACCCCCAGCATCGCTTCCTTGGCGTCGTTGCTGTAGGTCACGAAACCACGGTCGAACCAGTCGGAGCTGCCGGCAATCTCCGTGATCGCCCCGGCGACGAGGCCTCCGGTGCACGATTCCGCCGTGGCGCACCGCCAGCCGCGCGCGACGAGGACGTCGCCGAGCTCGCGGGCAAGGCGCTCGCATTCCGTCATGCCGCTGCCTCCCCCACGTCGCGGCGGGCAACCGCGGCCACCGCGCGTACCGCCTGCGCAGCGCAGCGCGATGGCCGGCAGGTCACCATCCCGACACCCGCTGTCCGACCGCGAACACGAGCAGCGCGTAGCCGGCCGCGACCACGTCGTCGAGCATCACGCCGATGCCGCTCTTCAGCGCCGCGTCGACCTGCCGGATCGGCGGCGGCTTGACGATGTCGAAGAAGCGAAACAAGACGAAAGCGATCGCGATGCGCAGCGGCGTCACACCGGTGAAGAAGAGCACGAGAAGGAATGCAGCCACCTCGTCGATGACGATGCTGCCGTGATCCGGCACGCCGAGCGCGCGCCCGGTCACCTGGGCGGCCCAGGCGCCGACGCCGAGCAGCACGACGATGACGGCGAGAAACGTCGCGTCGCCCGCGTAGCCGCGCACTGCGAGCGCAATGGGAATCGCGACCAGCGTGCCGAAGGTGCCCGGCGCCACCGGCGCGAGCCCACTGCCGAAGCCGAGCGCGATGAAGTGCGCCGGATGCTGGAGCAGGAAGGCGAGCGTGGGGCGCGTCATCCGATGGCGAAGTGGTCGAATGCGCTGGGCAGCGCGGCGAGCAGCGCGCCGGCCGCGTCGCGCACGCGCAAACCAGCCTCGCCGGTAACGGTACCGATCCGCGCGACCTGGATGCCAACCGCGCCCGCGGCACGCAGCACGTCGTCGCGGCGCGCCGGAGCGGCGGTGAAGCACAACTCGTAATCGTCACCGCCGGCGAGCAGGCAGGCGAGCGCGAGCTCTCGCGGCGAGCGGTGGCCGGGTGGCCGGCCGCTCGCCGTTCGATCATCGTCAGCGCTGCGCGCGGCGCCCTCGAACAGCGCCGCGAGTGGCGCGCTACGCGGGATCGCGGTCAGGTCGAGCGTCGCCCCCACGCGCGAGGCATCGAGGATGTGCCGCAAGTCGCCGGTGAGCCCATCGGAGACGTCGAGCGCGGCCGACGCGACGCCGCGCAAGGCGATGCCCAGTGCGACGCGCGGCTCGGGACGCTCGAGGCGTACGCGCAGGCTCGCGAGGCTCGCTGCCGACAGCGCCGCACGACCCTCGATCGCCGCCAGTGCGAGCATCGCGTCGCCCAGCGTGCCCGATACCCACACATCGTCACCGGCCTTGGCGCCCGCGCGGGTGATCGCGGTTCCCGCCGGGAGTTCGCCCACCACCGTCACGCACAGGTTGCGCGGCCCGCGCGTCGTGTCGCCGCCGACCAGCGTCACGTCGTAGCGATCGGCGAGTGCAAAGAGACCCCGGGTGAATGCGGCGAGCCATGCCTCGCTCGCGTCGGGGAGTGCGCAGCCGAGGAGCGCCCAGCGCGGGCGCGCGCCCATCGCGGCGAGATCGGAGAGGTTCACGGCGAGCGCCTTGTGACCGAGGAGCTCGGGGTCGGCACCGGACAGGAAATGCCGCCCTTCGACGAGCATGTCGACCGCCAGGACGAGCTCGCTGCCCGCCGCCGGAGCCACGATCGCCGCATCGTCGCCGATCCCCAGGCGTACCGCGGCGTCGTGTACCGGGCGACGGAAGTACCGCTCGATGAGGGCGAACTCGCTCCGCGCAGGAGCCGTGGCCGGATCGGTCGCCGCGGATCCCGGCGGGTCAGCGTGCGGCATCGCCGATCTCGCGCTGCCAGCGCGTCAGGAGCCGTTTGCGCTCGTCCGGCTGCCCGAACTTCATGGGATCGACGTCGAGCATCGGCGCGGTTGCGAAGCGTGCCGCCTCCGGACGAACCGTCGCGCTCGCATTGGCGGGGATGATGAGGTTCTTGGTCTGGTTGGCGAGTTCCTGCGCGTCGCGGGTGAGCGCCCAGTCGTAGAACGCGCGCGCCTCGACGGGGTGCGGCGCACCGGCGACGAGCGCCATGCCGCCCAGGGCGGCGCCGGTCCCCTCGCAGGGAATCGCGATGTCGACGGGAAAGCCGGCGAGCTGCTGCGTGATGAACTCGTGCACGAACGAGACGCCGACCGCGACCTCGCCGCGCGCGACCGACGGCCCTTGCGCCGTCCCCGACTGGGTGTAACGGACGACGTTGGGGGCGAGCTTCGCGAGGTAGGCGAAGGCACCGTCCTCGCCGTAGAGCGTGACGAGCGTCGCGAGGATGGTGTAGCCGGTGCCGCTCGTCACCGGATTGGAGAGCTCGATTTCCTTCCGGTACGCGGACCCGGTGAGGTCGGACCAGCAGCGCGGTGCGACGAGCTTGCGCCGGGCGAGAAGCTCACGATTGACGCCGAAGCCGATGATGATCTTGTAGATCGCGGCCACGCGGTAGCCGCTGCGCTGCGTGACCGACTGCGCCCACGGCGCCAGTTGACCGAGGTTGGGCGAGCGATATTCGGCGAGCAGCCCCTCCCCCGCGGCCTGCAGCAGCGGATCGATGGTGCCGCCGTACCACACGTCGGCGCGCGGCTTGTCGCGCTCGGCGCGCAACTGCGCGTAGTACTCGCCGGTCGCCTTGCGCACGATCGAGGTGCGAATCCCGGTCTCGCGCTCGAACGTCTTGCCGGCGAGCTCGCAGGCATCGGCATCGTGGCTGCAGTACACGACGACGCTGCGCGTCTGTGCGCTGGCGCCCGTCGGCGCGAGCCACGCCGCGCCGAGAGCGACGAAGCAGATCGCGAGCCAGCGCATGGCCGCGCGCTCAGCGAGCGAGCGCGGCGATCTCCACCGCCCGCGCCTGCGCCGCGACCTTGTCGAGGACGCCGTTGACGAAACGATGCCCGTCGGTGCCCCCGTAGGTCTTGGCGAGCTCGATCGCTTCGTCGATGACCGCCTTGTACGGGATCTCGGGGCGATTGACGAGCTCCCAGGTACCGATGACGAGGATCGCCCGCTCGACCGGCGAGAGCTCGGCAGGCTTGCGCGACAGGTGCGGCGTGATGCGGGCGACGAGCTCGTCGTACTGCGCGACGACACCCGTCCACAGCTCGTCGAAGTACGTCCGGTCGGCGTGCACGTAGCCGGAACCCGCGGCGAGATCGCCGTAGACGTCGCTCGCCGCGTTGCCCGCGACCTGGCGCTCGTAGAGGCCCTGCAAGGCGAGTTCGCGCGCCGCGCGTCGCGGACTCGCCGCGGCGTCGCGGCTAGTCTTCACCATCGATCGCCCGCAGGAGGTTCGCCATCTCGAGCGCCGCCTGCGTCGCCTCGAAGCCCTTCTGGTCCATGCGCGCCAGCGCCTGCGCATCGGTGTCGCAGGTGAGAATGCCGTTCCCGACCGGGATGCCGAACTCGAGCGCGACGCTCGACACACCCGCCGCCGATTCGTTGCTCACGATCTCGAAGTGGTACGTGTCGCCGCGGATCACCGCACCGAGGGCCACCAGCGCGTCGTAGTCCCCGGTCTGGGCGAGCCGCTGCAGCGCGAGCGGCGTCTCGAGCGCACCGGGCACGGTCACCAGCGTGACGTGCTCATCGGCCACGCGCGCCTCGCGCAGCGCACGCAACGCGCCGGCGAGCAGGCCCGCACCCACGTCGGCGTTGAAGCGCGACTGCACGATGGCCACGTGCAGGCCGTCGCCGGACCGATCGGGGTCGATACGCCTCACGGCCATCGCGGGTGCCTCACGACGCGGCCTTCGCCGCCATCTCGCTCTCGTAGCCGGTCACCTCGAGACCGAAGCCCGCCATGCTCGGCATCTTGCGCGGGTGCGCGAGAAGTCGCATCCGGCCGACGTTGAGGTCGCGCAGGATCTGCGCGCCGATGCCGTAGTTGCGCAGATCCACCTTCGACGGCAACGACGTTGCATCCGAAATCGCGCGCTGCCGCAGCTCGGCGGCGCTCTCGGGTCGGTGCAGCAGCACCATCACGCCCCGACCCGCCGCGGCGATCGCCGCCAGCGCGCCGGGCACGGTCCACGAATGCGCCGCGCGGTCGGCATCGAGCAAGTCCATCACCGAGAGCGGCTCGTGCACGCGGACCAGCGTCTCCACGTCCGGTGCGATCGGCCCGCGCACCAGCGCCAGGTGCGTGGCGTCGCTCAGCTTGTCGCGATAGACGACGAGGCGAAATGCGCCGTGCGGCGTGTTGAGCGGCCGCTCGGCGATGCGCTCGACGAGCCGCTCGGTGCGGCTGCGGTACTGGATGAGATCGGCGATGGTACCGATCAAGAGACCGTGCTCGTCGGCGAAGCGCTCGAGGTCGGGCAGCCGCGCCATCGTGCCGTCCTCGCGCATGACCTCGCAGATGACCGCTGCCGGGGTAAATCCGGCCAGCCGCGCGAGATCGCAGCCCGCCTCGGTGTGCCCGGCGCGCACCAGCACGCCGCCGGGCTGCGCCGTGATCGGGAAGATGTGGCCGGGGATCACGATGTCCTCGGGCTTCGCGCCGGGTGCGACGGCGGCGTGCACGGTCAGCGCGCGGTCGGCAGCGGAAATGCCCGTGGTGACGCCGTGCGCCGCCTCGATCGACACCGTGAAGGCCGTCCCGTGGCCCGAGCGGTTCACGGCGGTCATCGGCGTCAACCCGAGTCGGCGGCAGCGGTCTTCCTCGAGCGTCAGGCAGACGAGCCCGCGCGCGTGGCGCGCCATGAAGTTGATCGCCTCGGGGGTGACAAGATCGGCGGCGATCACCACGTCGCCCTCGTTCTCGCGATCCTCCTCATCGACCAGTACCACCATGCGCCCCGCCTTGAACGCGGCGACGATCTCGGGAATGGAGGCAAGTGCCATGGCAAGCGGCTCTTCGGTTGATAGGGGGTAAGCCGCAATTCTACCGTAGGCGGTGCCCGGCCACGGAGCGGCAGAACGAAGGGTTGCGCACGCGCGGTCCACGGCATACTTTCGCGTGACGTGAAGCCGACGTGCTTCGCCACACAGGGGCGCGCATCCATGTTCGACTCGGTCCGCAAGCGAACCACGGCGAGCGCCGGTGCCAGCGTGGCGCTGCAGCGCCTCGTCGCGAGCTGCCGGAAGCTGCTCACCGAGCGCGGCGGGGCCGCCGGCGTGTCGCTCGCTCGCGCGACGCTCGACCTGTACGCTGCGCTCGACCGCAAGGACGAGGCGCGCTTCTTCGACGCCCTGCGGGCCGACTTCTCGCCCGACCCTGCGCAGGTGCTCGCCGCGGCGCAGGACTATGCCGCCGAGTGCTCGGCCGCCCATCTCGCGCGGCTCAGCGTGGCAGCGGAGCCACCGCGGCAGGAGTTGTTGCGCCGCCTCAACCGCGCGCCCGGGGGCACCGCGGCGATCTTGCGCATGCGCGAGCGCCTGCTCGAATTGCAATCGGGTCAACCGGAGCTCGAGGCGGTCGACTGGGACTTCAGGCACCTGCTGTCGTCGTGGTTCAACCCCGGCTTCCTGCAGGTCATTCGCGTGGACTGGCGCACGCCGGCGTATCTGCTCGAGCAGATCATCGCCCATGAGGCGGTACACGAGATCCGCGACTGGAACGATCTGCGCCGCCGCCTCGACGCCGATGGCCGCTGCTACGCCTTCTTCCATCCGGCGCTGCCCGACGAGCCGCTGATCTTCGTGGAAGTGGCGCTCGCGAAGCGGATGGCCGAGACCGTGGCGCCGCTCCTCGACGCTCGCCCCGAGCCGAGCGATCCAGGCCGCGCGACCACGGCGGTGTTCTACTCGATCAGCAACTGCCAACCGGGACTGCGCGGCGTGTCGCTCGGGAACTTCCTGATCAAGAACGTCGTGGAGGTGCTCTCGCGCGAGCTTCCCCGGCTCGAGCTGTTCTGCACGCTATCGCCCGTCCCGGGATTCGTGACCTGGCTCGAGTCCCTCCTCCGTGGCGGTGGCGACCGGCGGTCCAGGGCGATGAAGGAGGCGCTGGCCGCTGTCACAGCGACGCTCGGCACGGAGGTGGGTCGGTTGGCGGCCGACGCGGCCGGCCTCGTGGAACGGCTGGCATCGCTGCGTCTGCCGTTGCTGCGCCTGTGCGCGACCTATCTGCAACAGGTTGCGGAGCGCGGCGAACCGGTACGCGATCCCGTGGCGAGGTTCCACCTCAACAACGGCGCCCGCCTGGAGCGGATCAACTGGCTCGCCGACACGTCGCGAAAGCGGCTGCGCGAGTCGCTCGGCCTGATGGTGAACTACGTCTACGAATCGCGTGCGATCGAGGCCAACCACGAGAAATTCATCGCCGGCGAGATCGTCGCTTCCCGGCGGGCACGCACCCTCGCCATGCCCGAGGCGTGATCCGCAGCCGCTGCCTCGCTCAAAAGAGCGCGAGCGTTGCGCGGCTCAGCGCGCTTTCCGGATCGGCGTGCTCCAGCACCACGTCGAAGTGGTGCCTATCGGCGATGAAGAGCGGTCCCTCGACCGGACGGCGATGCTGCGGCCAGGCGTCCCACATGAGCTGCGACTGGCGCCGGAACTCGCTCGTCTCCGCCGCGCCGCAGGCGATGCAGAGCGGCACATTCGCCCGCGGCGGCAGGAACGCCGGCGACAGCGCCGTCGCCTGGGCGAGGTCGAGCCGGATGTCGACGTTGTACGAGAAGCCCACGAGCGGTGTCAGGTCATGCACCCCGGAGAGTGACAACGCGCCGACGAGGGGAGAACGGGCAAGCCCCGCCGACGACCAGTCGGTCGCCGCCATCATCGCCGCCAGGTGCCCCCCGGCCGAGTGACCCGCCACGACGACATCGTCCGGGTTCGCGCCGTGCTTGCGCCCCTCACGAGCGACCCACAAGAGCGCCCGTCGACATTCCTCCACGATGATCCCCACCGAGACCTTCGGCGCGAGGTCGTAATCGATCACCGCGCAGGCGATGCCCTGCGCGAGCATCGGCCCCGCAACGTAGGAGTACTCGGCTTTGGACAGCGTCCGCCAGTAGCCCCCGTGGATGAACACCAGCGTGCCGCGCGTCGGGCCTGCCGGCACGAAGAGGTCGAGGACCTCGCCGGCATTGGGTCCGTAACGCAGGTCGAGCGCCGGCCGGAACCTGTCGCGCGCCTCCTTCGAGCGCTGCGCGCACTCGGCGAGGAAGCGCGCGTGCTCCGGCACCGCGGCGCGGTTGTCGTAGCCGCGCTCGATCTCCTCCGGCGTGAGGGTCATGGGCGGCGGCCTCGCGGGCACGTTCGCCATCGCTTCGCGCCGGCCCGCCCCGGGGCGCATCCGCATCGCGGCTTGCCGTACTTGTTGGCGCTCATCACGCGACGATGTCGAGCACCAGCGGCGTCAGACCCTCGATGCGTCCTTCGAGGCGATCGCCGGGGGCCACCGCCGCGACGCCCGCCGGCGTTCCCGTGAACACGAGATCGCCCGGGAGGAGCTCGTAGTACTTGGTCAGAAATGCGAGCGTGTGCGCGACGTCCCAGATCATGTCGGCGAGATCGCCGCGCTGCCGCGATACCCCGTTCACCTCGAGCGTGATCGCGCCCTTGGCGAGGATTCCCGTCTCGCTCACCCGATGGATCGGCGCGATCGGCGCCGCCTGCGCGAACGACTTGCCGATGTCCCACGGCCGCTTCTTCTCGCGCATGTCGTTTTGCAGGTCGCGGCGCGTGAGATCGAGGCCGACCGCGTAGCCGAAGATGCATTCGCCGGCGCGCTCCGGCGTGAGGTCGGCTGCGCTGCGCCCGATGGCAACGACGAGTTCCAGCTCGTGGTGCAGGTTCGCCGTCGCCTTGGGATAGCGGATGCGCCCGACGTTGGGCGGCACCACCGGTACGATGGCATCGGCCGCCTTGGTGAAGAAGAACGGCGGCTCCTTGGCTGCATCGCCGCCCATCTCCTTGGCATGATCGGCGTAGTTGCGGCCGACGCAGAAGATGTGGCGCACCGGAAAGCGCTCGTTCGATCCGGCGATGGGAACGCTCGGCGGATCCCACAGTGGAATGGCGTAGGTCGTGGCGGGCATGAGGTGATGAGTCCTTGTGGATTCACGGCAAGGTGGTCGGGCTCGCGTGGCAACGCGCCGGGTCAAGCCGCTTCCAGAACACGCCGTCGCGTCGTTGGCGGAAGGTCCACGACAACGAAGAAGTTCTGCGGATAGAGATAGTCGTCCCCTGATTCGTCGATGACGCGAATTTGTTTGTGCTTGTGCGCCTCAGGGTCGGGCACCGCGACGTACAGCTTGCGCAACTCCAACGACGCAGGGTAGCCAGCGTTTCGTATGCACACGACCAGAGTCCTGGCGCTTGTCAACATGATCACCGCGTCATCGTGACAAGCTAATGCCCGGCGGTCAACCTGCGGGGCAGCCTCAAAACGCCGCGATCCCCGTCTGCGCGCGCCCCAGGATCAACGCATGGATGTCGTGCGTGCCTTCGTAGGTGTTGACGGTCTCGAGGTTCAGCACGTGGCGGATCACGTGGAACTCGTCGACGATGCCGTTGCCGCCGTGCATGTCGCGGGCCGCGCGCGCGATCTCCAGCGCCTTGCCGCAGGAGTTGCGCTTCATGATCGAGGTGATCTCGGGCGACGCGCTCCCCTCGTCCTTCATCCGCCCGAGCCGCAGGCAGCCCTGCAAGCCCAGCGTGATCTCGGTCTGCATGTCGGCCAACTTCTTCTGGATCAGCTGGTTCGCGGCGAGCGGCCGGCCGAACTGCTTCCGGTCGAGCGTGTACTGGCGCGCGGCGTGCCAGCAGAATTCCGCCGCGCCGAGCGCGCCCCAGGCGATCCCGTAGCGCGCGCTGTTCAGGCAGCCGAACGGCCCCTTCAACCCCTGCACGTTGGGCAGCAGGTTCTCTTCCGGCACGAACACGTCGTCCATCACGATCTCGCCGGTGATCGACGCGCGCAGCGAGAACTTGCCCTCGATCTTCGGCGCGCTCAGGCCCTTCATCCCTTTTTCGAGGATGAAGCCGCGGATGATGCCCTGATCATCCTTCGCCCAGACCACGAACACGTCGGCCAGCGGCGAATTGCTGATCCACATCTTGGCGCCGGAGAGCTTGAAGCCGCCCGGCGCGCTGCGCGCGCGCGTTTCCATCGACCCCGGATCGGAGCCATGGTTGGGCTCCGTGAGCCCGAAGCAGCCGATCCACTCGCCGGTCGCGAGCTTCGGCAAGAACTTCTTGCGCTGCGCCTCGCTGCCGTACTCGAAGATCGGATAGATCACGAGCGAGCTCTGCACGCTCATCATCGAGCGATAGCCGGAATCCACCCGCTCGACCTCGCGGGCGATGAGTCCGTAGCAGACGTAATTGAGCCCCGCCCCGCCGTACTCGGCCGGCAGCGTGGCGCCGAGCAGGCCCAGTTCGCCCATCTCGCGAAAGATCGCCGGGTCGCTGGTCTCGTGCCGGAAGGCCTCGCGCACTCGCGGAAGCAATTTCTCCTGTGCATAGGCGTGCGCAGTGTCGCGCACCATGCGTTCCTCGTCGGTCAGCTGCCGGTCGAGGAGAAGCGGATCGTCCCAGTGGAAGACGGGGCGGGCGTCGGTGCGTGGGGCAGTCATCGGGGTCTCCGGCAGGCGCGAGGTCGGGGCATTATGCCAATCAACGCGAGAGCCGCGTTGCCGGCAGCCGTGTATTGACCCATCGGGTCACCCGGACCCGGTCACCCGTCGACGGACATAACAGAAATGTTTATGCTTACGACGTGAACTCCAAGCAGATGAAGAAGTGGCTGGAGCAACAGGGCGCCACCTTCGAGCCGGGGAAGGGTTCGCATCTGAAAGTGTTTCTGAACGGCAAGCAGTCCACGCTCCCCATGCACGGCACCGCCGACCTGGGCAAGGGTCTCGTAGCCGCCATCAAGCGTCAACTCGAATTGAAGTGAGGCCGCGGCAATGTTCGACTATCCCGTAATCCTGAAGCCTGACGGCGAAACCGTCCTGGTGATCTTCCCCGACGTCCCCGAAGCGTTGACCTTCGGCGCCGATGAAGACGACGCACTACTTCAGGCCGTCGACGCGCTGGAAACAGCGCTATCGTTCTATGTGAACGCACGCAAGCCGTTACCCGTGCCCAGCAAACCCAAACGCGGTCAGCGCACGGTCCGGCCGTCGGCGCTGGAAAGCGCCAAGCTGGGGGTGTACCAGGCGATGACCGAGCAAGGCATCAAGAAGACTGAACTGGCAAGGCGCCTCGGATGGCACATGCCGCAGGTCGACCGATTGTTCGATCTGCACCATGCCTCGCGCCTCGATCAGATCGAAGCCGCGGCGCGCGCGCTCGGCCGGCACCTCGAAGTGCGGGTCGCTTGAGGCGCTGATCCAACGGTGTTTCGAGGTGCTTCGATCAGATCGAGTGCATTTGCTTGCAACCTGGAGCTGCCGGTGATGGCCCAGAGTGCGACATGCGTGTCGAGGAGCAAATTCAAGATTGCTCCATGAAGAGACGCGCAACCTCGTCATTCTCGAGATCGATGTCGTCCGGCACCTCGAACTTGCCCTTGGCGACACCGATGCGCTTCCCGGTCGGCACGGCCTCGCATTCGCGCCCCTGTTCGATCGCTTCGACACAACGATCCTTCGCAAGGTCGAGGAAGGACAAGACCTGCTCTCGAGTGACGCTGGGAAAGCCGTCGAGAAAATCCTCGATCGTTTCTCCCCCCTGAAGATAGTCGAGCAAGGTCTGTACCGGGACGCGCGTCCCGGAGAAGACGGGGGTGCCGCCCAGGATGTCCGGTGAAACGGAAACTGGATGTTGCATCGTCGCAGATTACCGCGGCAGCCCACCCGTCGCAACGGCGACGCCGTGACCGCGCCGCCTCATCCGTCCGATCAATGGCAGGAGGTACCGGCAGCGGCCTAGCGTCGGGGCATGCGCCTCGACCCCGCCCTTCGGTCACCCGGCCACCGCCCGCGAAGGGTATCCGCCGCACGTTGCGCGCCCAGCGGCTTCACCTTCCTCGAGCTCATCGTCGCGCTGACCATCGGCGGCATCCTCCTCACGCTCGCCCTGCCCGGCTACCACACGGTGATCGCCGACCTCGAACTGCGCGACCGGGTGACCGCGCTCACCAACGCGCTGGCCTTCGCCCGTGGCGAGGCGCTCAAGCGCGGCGTGCGCGTCGATGTCTGCCCGTCGGCCGACGGCACCCGCTGCGCCGACGACGGGCGCTGGGAGCGCGGCTGGATCACCTTTGCCGACACCGACGGCGACGGCGATCGCGGCGATGACGAACCGCTTCTCCGCGTGGAACCGGCGTCCCAGCCTCGGATCAGCGTCCGCGGCAACCGCCCCGTACGCGATTACGTGTCCTACACCGCATTCGGCCACACCCGGATGGCCAGCGGCGCCTTGCAGATGGGCACCTTCACCGTCTGCCGATCCGGCCGACCCGCGGTCGAGGTCGTGCTCGCCAACGGCGGCCGGGTACGGGTGGCCCGGACCGGCGTCACCTGTCCGTGAGCGACAAAGAACGTCGTGTCGCACCCACGCTGTATCAAATTTCATACAATGATGCCCCCCCGTGAACAAACCCATTGACTGGCGGGGAACGGCGCTCGACGACCTCAAGGCGTTTCCGGACCATGCGCGCAAACAGGCAGGTCGTGAACTTCGCCTCGTTCAGCGCGGCCTCGTGCCGACCGACTGGAAGCCGTTTGAGCGACTCGGACCCGGTGGGCGCGAGCTTCGCATTTCATGCGCCGACGGCTGGTTTCGGATCATGTACGTGGCCAAGCTGGAAGAAGCGATCTATGTGTTGCACTGCTTCCAGAAGCAGGGTCGCAAGACGAGCAAGATCGACATTGAAATCGCCGCAACCCGCTACCGTGCCGTGATCAAGGAAAGAGGTACACGAAAATGAACAGGAAGATCGACACCGAGTCTCGGCATCGCACCGAAGCGGACGACAACATATTCGAGGATCTGGGCTTTCCGCGCGATGAGGCAGCGCATCTCCTGCGAGAAGTGGACGCGCAGATCGACGAGTCGATTCGTATCAAGCGGCAACTCATGGACGAGATCGCACGCTGGATCAAGACAGAAAGCGTCACCCAGACTGCCGCCGCCCGAGTGTTGCAAGTCACCCGCCCTCGCGTGTCCGATGTGATGAATCACAAAGTCCAGAAATTCACCATCGATGCTCTCGTGCTGATGCTGTCGAGAATCGGAAAGCGGGTGGAACTGGGAGTGCAGTAGCCGTTGCTCGCCACTTCGCGCCGGGATGCGTGATGTCACGGACCCGATCCATCTCCCGGACCGGCCGCCCCGCGGTCGAGGTCGTGCTCGCCAACGGCGGCCGGGTGCGAGTCGCCCGGACCGGCGTCGCGTGCCCGTGAGCGACGGCAGGCGTCACCTGCGGTACCCTGCCGCCACGACTGACGGACCGCCATCCGGCGGGCGGGCCGACGTCCGCCGAGTGCCGCCGCGGGTTCCTGCCGTCCGTTCCCCGTGGTCAGCCACTGGTCAGCGCTTGACGTGGCCCGCGCCTTGCTCAATTACTATCCACATCGACCCAAGGGAGTTCCCGCATGGCTACCGCCCGCCGCCGCCTTCGCGGCTTCACGCTGATCGAGGTGATGATCACGGTTGCGATCGTGGGCATCCTGGCCGCGATCGCGCTGCCCTCCTACTTCGACTACATCCAGCGCAGCAAGATCATCGACGCCACGACCAAGCTCGGCGACTACCGCGCCCAGATGGAGAAGTACTTCCTCGACAATCGCACGTACTCGAACGGCGGTGCCTGTGGCATCGCCCCGCCGACACCAGGAGGTGGCGATGCCTTCGAGCTTTCCTGTGTCCTGGGCTCGGCCACGACCTATACGGCTACCGCAACCGGCCGCCCGGCCGCCGGCATGTCGGCGGACTTCAAGTACAACGTCACCCAGACGGGCGCGAAGTCGTCGACGGGCCCGGCCGGCTGGACGGCGGCGACCGGGTGCTGGGCGGTGCGCAAGGACGGGAGCTGCCAGTGACGCTCTGCGGCCCACGCTCAGGCGCACAGCGCGGCTTTACACTGATCGAGCTCATGGTCGGGCTCGCCATCGCGGTGATCCTGATCCTGCTCGCCGCCCCCGGCTATTCGCGGTGGATCGCCGATGCGCAGATCACCTCTGCCGCATCGGCCATGGCCGATGGGATCCGCTTCGCGCAGGCCGAGGCGATCATGCGCAATACCAGCGTCGAATTCACGGTCGGCACCGACGAGTGGCACGTCAACATCGTCGGCAAGACCGACAAGCTCCGCGAAGGCGCATTCGCCGAAGGAGCCAAGCTCGCCGAGGTCAATCCCACCCCGACGAACAGCACGACGGTCACCTTCAACGCCTTCGGGATGATCCAGCCGGCCAATGCCAACGTCCCGACCGAGCCCATCACCCGGGTCGACGTGACGATGAGCTCCGCCTCCAAACCGACCGGCCTGCGCGTGCTGATCGCCAACGGCGCCGGCGGAAGCGGCGTGCGGGTGTGCGACCCCGATCCCAACCTCGTCTGGCCCACCGACGGCAAGGCCTGCCCGACATGAAACGCGACCTGACTCCGACACGACTCCAGGCTGGGTCGTTCATGCTCGAGGCGCTGATCGCGATTCTGATCGTGGCACTCGGCATCCTGGGTTCGGTGGGACTGCTCGCGCGTTCGTTGCAGGAAACGGGCGACGCACGCAACCGCGCCGAGGCGGCGGCACTCGCCAACGGGCTCATCACCGACATGTGGCTCACCGATCGGCTCACGACGAACCTGCAAGCCAACTACAACAGCGATCCGGGGACCGGCGCGGGCTACACTGAATTCAAGGATCTCGTCGCGGCACGGCTGCCGAATACCGCGGCGACGCCGCCGGTGGTCGACGTGCAGAGCGGGCCGATCGTCCCTGCCAATCCGGCGCTACAGACCAACTCGATGGTCACCATTACCATCACCTGGCAGCCGCCGGGCGACACGGTGACGCACAAATACGACGTGATGGCATCGATCGGAGCGAATCAATGATCCGCACGCGGCATCGCTTCGATCTCGGCGCCCGTCAGCGCGGCGTCGGCATCATGGAAACGATGATCGGGATCCTGATCGGCCTCATTGTCGTCGTGGTCGTGTACAACATGCTCGCGGTCGCCGAGAACTACAAGCGCACGGCGATCGGCACCGCCGACGCGCAGATCACCGGGCTCGTCACGCAGTTCATGGCGAGCCAGGATATCGCGAGCGGCGGCAACGGCCTCAGCAGCGGATACAACGATCTCATCACGTGCACCAAGGACGAAGGCGGGGCCGCCACGAGCAAAGAGACGACGCTCAAGCCGATTCCGATCATCATCACCGCGGGAACCGGCGAGAACCCGGATTCGCTGATCTCGCGCCAGGGCGGCTCGCCGCACGTCGTGTGGCCGGTGCCGTTTCGCCCGGTCGACGCCGTCACCGACACGGTCGCGGCGGGCGCCGACATCCAGGTCCAATCCCCCAACGGATTCATGACGCCGGGCAAGGTCTCGCTACCCACCGCCACCCACCCCTACTGGGCGGTGGCGATCGCCAACAACGGCACGGGTCACTGCGGACTCATCCGGATCGCATCGGCTGCACCGGCTACGGCGCGGCTCATGGACGATTCGGGCGAGGTCAAGCTGACCCAGGCGGCCCCGAAGACGACGATCGGCTACAAAGGGGTTCCCCAGAATGCCGCAGGGACCGGCGCAATGCTGGTCATCCTCGGCCACGACGATGGCGTGGGTGGCGCCCGGCGCGTGCGCTACGACATCGCCAACAGGCAACTGCGCACGACCAATTGCATGTTCGCCGACGGTTGCGCCAATGCGGCGGCGGTTCCCGTCCCGATCGCGCAGAACATCGTCTGGATGAAGGCGCAGTACGGCATCGACACCGGGGCCGTCGCCGCCAACGGCACGCTTCCCGGACGCTTCGAATGCTGGGCGCGCCCCACCGACGACGGCGACTGCGCCATCGCGGGCAGCGCCGGCTGGTCGCCGGATAGCGTCATCAAGGCCGGCGAGGGCGGCGTGCCGGCCAATCTCCTCAATCGCATCGTCGCGGTGCGCCTCGCCTTCGTCGTGCGTGCCGACGAGCCCGACTTCCGCGATCCCGGCCTCTTCCGCACGAGCGCGACCACGATCGACGGTGTCACCGGCACTCGCGCCGACCAGTACATCTTCAACTGCCCGGACAACACCGACGCCGACTGCCCGAACCGCATCAAGATCCCGGCCGGTGCCGACCAGTCGGGCAAGGTCATGGAGGACGGCTGGCGCTACCGCGTCTACGAGACCGTCATTCCGCTGCGCAACGCGCTCTACGCCGGGACCGCACCGCAATGAGACCGATCCGCATCCATACGTCGCTGCGGCCCCGCCAGCGCGGCGTCGTGCTCTTCGTGGCGCTGATCGCGATGGTGATCCTCATGCTCGCCGGACTCACGCTGATGCGCTCGATCGACACGAGCTCCGGCGTCGCCGGCAACATGGCGTTTCGCACCTCGTCACAGGCGCCGGTCAACTACGCGATCGAGAAGGCGGTGGACACGATCTACAAGTCCAAATCCCTCGCCACGCAGAACGCGAGCGAGACCGCGAAGAACTATTACGCCTTCATCCAGGCCAATGAATCGACGCACGGGGTGCCGCAACTCCTGACCGGCGCCTACTCCGCCATGAGCACCGCCTACACCGGCGCGGGCTTTCCGGCGGCGTACTCGGACAGCGTCAGCGGCGTGGAAGTCCGCTGGGTGATCGAGCGCGTGTGCAACATGGCCGCGGTCACTCCGGGCGAGATCATCGGTCACTGCGACATCCTGCCTCCGAAGGTGCCGAATGCCGGCACCGACAACAAATACAAGCCGATCCCGTTGCCGCCGATCCCCCTCTTCCGGGTCACGGTGCGGGCGGACATTCCCAATACCAATGCCGTGACGTACGCGCAGACCTTCCTGCGCTGATCACGGGGCACGCGTACCGCAGGGAGCTTCCCGATGCGACCCACCCATCCGCTCCGCCTCTTCCTCGCCCGAGCGCTGACCGCGTTCCTCGCCTGGACCATGGTCCTGTTTCCGGTCACGTCCGTGTACGGGGCGCCGACGCCGCTCGCCGACACTCCGATCGCCTCGAAGGTCTCGGCCAAGCCCAACATCATCTTCACGCTCGATGATTCGGGGAGCATGCAGTACAACTTCCTCCCGGACTACCTCACCAACGTGGCCGGGAACATCAATGTCTCGCTGAGTCGCCAGGGTCCGTTCACCGGCGGCATCTATCGTGCGCGGACGAGCTCGGTCAGCACCATCAGCACGATCGAAGTCGGCGACTGGATCAACGTCATCGGCGCCAACAAACCCGAGTACAACGGCTTCTTCCAGGTCGTGAACAAGCCGAGCACCACCACGCTCGAATACGAGGTGGGAACGACGGCGGGCACCCCGATAGGCGTGGCGACCGGCTACAGTGCGATCCAGATCGTGACGAGCGCCTCGTATTGCCGCAGCGGCGCCGGCACCGCGACCTGTGCGCAGCAGGCGGTCAACATCTCGTCCACCGGTTCGGCCATCGGCACCTCGAGCATCACGCGTCCGGGGCCCATTTCCATCGGCGGCACGGTCACCGCCACCGTCACCGGTACGGCGCTCAATTTCGCGCCGCTCAGTACGGGTGATTACGTTCTCATCCAGCACAATTCGAGCAACGTGGTACCGCCAACGCCACCCGCTTCCAACGCGAACTCGTGGCCGTACTACGGCGTCTTCCAGATCACCAAGATCAGCCCGACGCAGTTCACATACCAGATCGAAGCCGTCGCCAACGTCACGCCACTCACTGCCGCAGGGGGGCGGCAGGTCGTGATCCAGGGTGGCTCGACGTTCGCGGATCCGCCCCTGCACGCCGCCGGATTCAACCGGCTGGCGTACAACCCGGCGGTGACGTACACCGCGCCCAAGATCGCCGACGGGACGCCGCTGACCAACACCGGTACCGACGCCAACGGGAACTATGCCTCGACGACCTTGAAGTGGGGCACGCCCTCGGTCGATCGCGATCCGTATTCGACCTTCGAAACGGCGGCCGGCGTGACACCGATGTGGGCGGCGACCGTCAAGGACAACCTCAGCATCAAGGTCGGAGTACGACTGTACTGCAACACCGACTGGCCGACGCTCGAAAACGATCCCAACTGGCCCTCGGGCCCGAACGGGGCGACGGCGCTCGACGTCGGCGACTCGAACGGACAGTACCGAGCAGGAGCGGGGGCGTGGTGCCGCATCAACGGCACGAAGTACGACGCGTCGGCTGCCTCCGGCGCCCCGGTGGCAGCCGCCGATTACAACTACCCGTGGCAATCGTCGAATAGCACCATCGATGCGAAGTTCTTCTATCGGCAGATATCCGTCAAGTCGCTCTGGTGCGACAAGACGTCGCCGTACTACCCGAAAGACACGGCGAGGATCATCGGCTGCGTCGGCGGCACGCCGATCGGCAGCGACACCCCGCAGACGTGCAACGCGAATGCGAAGGTCTGCAATCCGGATCCGGACGCGCGGAACTACAACCCGGCGGCGTGCAAGACCGATCCCGCGGAGCGGTACTGCAAAGCCGGCACCGGCGGTTCGGGCTCGAATACACCCGGAACGGGTACGGTCCCGGAATGCCTCGCCTGCACCTGCATCGCCGACACTCCTCCCTCGACCTACGGCAAGTGCAGCATCAGCAATGCCGCGTGCAGTTCCAATGCCGATTGCCCCAACATAACGACGAACATCACAGACTGCAGTGGCGGCACCAGGATCTACGACAACGATGCAAGCCCCACCTGCAACAAGCTGCTCTTCGATCCCAATACGAACGCGGCCGTGGTTCCCAACGTGTCGATGCTCGACGACGCCAACGGGAACGGCGTCGTGTGCCGGCGCAACAATCTTCCTTATGCAGTAATGGGCACGCCGGGTGCCGGTCTTGCCACGTACTCGCGCACGAATATCAACGACGTATATCCCGCCAACAAGGCCGGCGGAACTACTTCGTACGGGTACGCGCTCACGCAGACAGGCGCCTTTACCCAGCAGGTGACGTCGAGTTGCCCGACCGTCGGCACGACGGTGCAGATCCCGCGTCACTACTACGTCGTCGAGAGCGTCGAGTTCTGCGACAACCGCAACATGACGGCCAACGACCAGTGGCGCGGCTTCGGTGCCGGCACCTGTGCGGCGAGCAACGATCTGCAACGCTTCAAGGAAGTGAAGTACGGCAAGTTCACGCGGGTGGACCTCTTCCCGGGCAATGCGCTGGCGTTCCCGGGGGCCGGTGAATTCGGTGCGAGCGCCACGCCGTATCCGGGTGGACGGAAGTGGCTCGACACCGCCGATCCGCGGCCGGAAACCTCGGAATCGATCAACTACGCCAACTGGTACGCGTACTACAGCACGCGCCTGCTCGCCGCCAAGACGACGGCGTCACAGGCGTTCTCGTACCTCACCAACGTGCCGCCCGACCCGATCGCGTACCGCGTCGGTTTCCACACGCTCGGTGACGAGCCGGACCCTTGGGGAGACGGTATACCGGTCATCTGGCTCGACGTCGCCGACTGGGACTTGACGCAGCGCACCGCGTGGTACGCGAAGCTCTTCGGCATCGCGGTCGACAAATTCAAGACGCCGACGCTCTCGGCGATGATCCGCATCGGCAATCTCGTCGAGACGGGCGGCGCGAGCGGCCTGCCGGCGTACATCAACCCGCTGCCGAACGGTGCCAGTGACCCGATCGCGAAAAAGCCCAGTGGAGCGTCGCTCACCTGCCAGGCGAACTACCATATCCTGTTCACCGACGGCAAGACCAACCAGGTTGCGCAAGTCGCGTCGATCGGTGACCAGGACGACGACATCGACGCCTCGCTCGTCGCCCTCGGCGCCACCGGGGACGAAGCCCTGGAGAAGCCGTACCACAAGCTCGACGGCATGGCCGCAGGCGCCTGGCCGTTGCCGTTCCGGCAGGGCGTTGCCGTCTCCGATACGCTCGCCGACGTCGCCACGTACTACTGGGCGCGCGACCTGCGGCCGAGCCTCAAGAACGATGTGCCCAACCAATCGGGCGAAAAGAGCGTCCTCACCTGCACGGAGGACGCACCGCTGTGCACGCCGCCGCCGTACCCGCTCGGCGTCTACGCGCCGGGTGATTATTACTATCCGGCGCTCGACCCCACCAAGGACGTCGCGTTCTGGCAGCACGTGAACTTCAACGCCATTTCGTTCGGCGCGGAAGGCACCCTCGATGCCGCAGGTCAGGCAAACCAGTTGGCGACGATCCTCGGCATCAAGAGCGGCGCCCTCAACTGGCCCAACCTCACGCAACCGTACAATCCGATCTACCCGAAGGGTCTCGGCGCTGGCGCCGTGGCGGTGGACGACCTGTGGCACGCGACGGTAATGGCGCGTGGCTCTTTCGTCTTCGCGCGCTCGCCCCTCGAGGTTTCCTACGGCCTCGCCAGCATCCTGGCCGGCATCCAGAACCAGCGGAAGTCGCGTGCCGGCGCCGCCTTCGGCGGTCAGGTGCTCGATGCCGGCAACGACGTGATCTTCGAGCCGACGATCGAGCCCGGCTGGGCGGGTGATCTCCTGAAGATCCAGATCAATCCCGCCACCGGCAACACCGTGAAGACGTGGTGGTCCGCAACGAAGGCACTCGCCGCGCAGATCGATCCGGCCGTCACCGGCGTTGCGGAGCCGTGGCTGGATCCCGATCATCGACGCATCGTGACCATGAAGGGGGCGGCAGGTATCCCGTTTCAATGGGACAGCCTCTCCAGTGCCCAGCGCTTGTCGCTCGCGCCAGACGCCACGGGAAATTTGCAGCAGAAGAAGATCGTCGCCTACCTGCGCGGCGGCAACACCTATGCCGGCGCGCCGATCGAAGGCACGGGAATCGGCCAGTTCCGCAAGCGCTTCGGTGCCATGGGCGATATCAGTAACGCGAAACCGGTGATCGTCTTCAACCCGGATCGGCCATACCAGGAATCCACCGATGCCGGCTACGCCGCGTTCAAGAGCACGCACAAGGATCGCGCCATACGGGTCGTCGCGGCCGCCAACGACGGCATGGTGCACGTCTTCGATGCCGGACCGATGCCCAAGTCCGCCACGTCGACGGAACCCGCCGTCCCGGTATCCGCGGGCGGTGGCACCGAAGTCTTCGCCTACATTCCAAAGGCGCTCTTCAAGGGTGAAGCCGGCACGGTGAACGAGGATGCGAGCGGCATCCAGGCGCTCACCTACCAGGACGGCGGCGTGCCGATCTACAAGCACCACATGTACGTCGATTCATCGCCGCGCACCGCGGATGTCGATTTCGGTGCCGGCGACGACTGGCGCACGATCGTCGTCGGTGGTCTCGGCAAGGGGGGCAACAGCTACTACGCACTCGATCTTACCGATCCCAACGCCGCCGACGAAGGCGTGGCTGCCGGCAAGGTCCTGTGGGAATGGAGCAATTCCGAGGTCAAGTACTCGTACGGACGGCCGGTGATCGTGAAGGTCCGCGATTCCGGGGGCAACGTGACCTGCGGCGACGGCGTCAAGTGCCGGTGGGTGGTGATCGTCACCGGTGGCTACGACAACACGTCCGGCAAGGGCAAGGTGTTCTTCCTCGATGCCAAGACGGGTACGCTCCTCAGCACCGTCACCACGAGCGCCGGCCAACCGTCCGGCAGCGGGCAGGCGTCGGGGCTCGCGCAGATCCACGCCTTCGTGAAGAACCAGAACAATCAGGTCGCCGAGCAGATCTACGGTGGCGACCTCCTGGGCAACGTGTGGCGCATCGACGTCTCGGATGTCGACTCGTACAAGACCGCGCCCGCGGTGCTGTTCGCGCAGCTCAAGGACCCCAGCGGAGCCGCGCAGCCCGTGACCGTCGCGCCGCAGATCGAAATCGAAATCAACAGCGGTGTGGATCGCTACGTGTTCATCGGGACCGGCCGTCTGCTCGATACGTCGGACCTCACGACGCCGAATCCACCGCAGACCCAGACGATGTACGCGATTCGCGACGGCACGCTGCTGGCGCCCGCCACGACCGGTTTGCCGATCCAGCCGCGGGACACGATGGCAGCCACCAACGCCGATGGCGTGAGCGCCATCGTCGGCGGCGCGCCGAACGGCTGGTACCACGATCTGCCGAACGAGGACGGTGATTCGCAACGCATCGTCGTCGACCCGCAGTCGAACGTGAACGTGGCAGCGTACGTCGGCACCAAGGTGCAGGACGATCCATGTCTGATCTCGTTGCCGGCGAGGCTGTATGCGCGCGACTACACCACCGGCGAGTCGCTTACCCAGAACGATCTGGGGACCGTCATCCCCGGCATCGACTTCGAAATGGGCCTCGTCGATATCGAGACGGTCGGCATGATCCAGGACGATGGCAGCCAGGTGGTCGGCATCATCGGCTCGCAGGAAGTACCCGGCATCAAACCCGCGAAGATCAAGAACAAGTACACGGGCATCGGCACCCGGATGTCGTGGCGCTTGCTGGGCGGGGAATGATGCACTGACCCGAGCTTTTCACAGCGTGTGCCGAGGCGGCCGCCAGGATTGGTGGCCGCCTCGCTGCTTCCGGATGTGATCGACCGGACGGGGCTGCCCGCAACCTCAGCCGTAGTGCGACCTCAGCATGACCGCCTCCGTCTTCGCTCCCCTGCGTACGATGCCGCAGCCGAGCCGCCCCGTTCCGCCCGCACTCGTGTGCGCCATCGCGGCGTCGGTGGTGATCCACGTCTCGCTGGTGGCACTGACCTTGGGGTCAGGTGCGCGCACCGGCGATACCCCGCGTGACCCGGCGCCACTGCGTGCCGTCATCACGACGCCCGACGTCACCGCCTCGTTGGAGACTCTGCCCGCGCCCGTACCCGTCGCACTCGCATCGCGCCACCGCGAGCCGCTCGCCACCCTGACCCTGCCGGAGATCGCGGCGACACCGAGCCCGATCGCCCCGCCCGAGCCGGCACCGGGCAACGGAAATCTGGGTATCGGCAAGGCGACCGCCGTCGTCTTGCGCGACCGCAGCCGGCTCGGCGAACTCTACGACCGGACCCTGCGCGAGTTCCCCGTGGAAATCGGCAAGCGACCCAGGATGACCGCGGCCATCGTCGCGCGCTATCCGCCCGCCGCGCTCGCCGCCGGCCGCGAGGATTCGGTCATCGCCTGGGTGGTCGTCAACGAGCAGGGCGAGGCCAGCGAGATCGAGTTCCCGGAAGGCTCCGACGAATTTGCGGAGGAAGTGCGCACCGCGCTGCGCGCCGCCCGGTTCAAGCCGGCCGAGGATCGGCTGCGGCCGATCCGCTTTCCCCTCGCACTGCAGTTCGACTTCCGTCTGAGCGAGGGCGACGGTACCGCTGCGCAGGCGAAGTAGGCCGGCTCACTCCCCCATTGACATCCGAAATCGCATGCTGATATAGTTTTTATATCTTTTCATAGCATTACGGGGTTTTCCATGGCAGACGAAGCCCTACTCATTCGATTTCGCGATAAGGATTCCAAGGAGGGAATCAGTCGCGCCACCATGAAGGCAATTGCGCGAGCTTTGGATTTATCGGAAACGGCCGCCGTGCATCGCGCTTTGGTCGATCTCGCCCAGCGTCATGTTCCGCGGTATCCGCGCGACAATGGGCCGATCACAGAGGAGCAGCATCGCGCAATTACCGAAATCGTCCGCAGGAAGCACGGCGAAGCAGTTGTCACGGAGTCGTTGTTCGAAGATCCGTCGCAAACAACTCGGGACTCAAGACCAAGTGGCGGCAAACGAGTTTCCTCTTCCCGCCCTCGGTGACGTTGTCTATTGCCGCTTCCCCGAAAGCATCGGGAAGCCCGGGCCGAAACCCAGGCCAGCCCTTGTCGTTGGATTCGCCAATATGTCCGACGGGACAAAAGCAGTCGTCGCGGCTTATGGGACGTCGCAAGGAACGGCCCATCTATACGCCGGCGAGTTCTTGATTTCACCGACCGATGGCGAAGCGTATCGCGCAGCCGGGCTCAGCTTTCCCACCAAATTTGACCTGCGCCGGACGGTGAGCCTGCCGTACACGGACGAGTGGTTTCGCGTTCCGCCAATCCCGTCCTATGGACAGACTCCAAAACTGGGTATCCTGCATCCGAGCCTGATGCGTCGCGCGCAAGCGGCATACACTGCCACGTTGCCGCCGCAACCAGTCTGAGGCCAGTTCTCGGTCGAGCGCCTGCTGGCGTTCCTGACCTCCTTGAACCAGGACGTCGAAATCATGATCCGCCCGCGGCCGGCGGCGAGTGGGGCCGGACACATTTCCGTCTTGGCAGTGACGTGAACCGGCGGGATGCGCGGCGTGGCGCGCGCAACGCGCGCACGTAGGCGGCCGGATCGAGGTCGGTGCGATCCGACCACATGCGGAAAATCGCGTTCGGCTTCTTCTTGGCCAACTTGCGCGCCGGCAGCGCGATGGTAGCCGTCACCAATTGATCGCCGGTGACTTTGGCGCGCTTACGCCAGGCTTCCGGCAACTGGCTCGCTTTGACGTTGGTCAGCGTAACGCTCGACATCGCATCCTCGCTCAAATCCGCTTACTTTGCGCTCGGCGCTCGAACTGTCCGAGGAGATCCCCCGCTTCAGCCAAGCGAACGATCTGGCCGAGAGAATGCGCTTTGTCATAGTAGCGCTCGTCTGCCGTAACCAGAACGGCATCAGGGACGTGGAGCGCCACGGCATGGTACAGGGTATCGAACAAGTGATGGTCAAGCGCTCGCGCCAGCTTGCAGGCCTGAACATACAGAGCCTTGCCCTCGATGCGCTGGAATTTGATCTCGTACAGATCGGCAATGTCTTCTTGGATAGTCGCCGGGCTCAACCGTACGATCACGCCGGCAATCTCGGCGAACCAGTGAGGGGGTTGATAGAGCGTGACTTCGCCATTCCGTACGTGGGAAAGCAATTGGAGCGCCCGCCCTGAATCTGCCTCGTCGCTCTTGAACGGAACTATCCATTTGATCGCGACGCTTGCGTCTACGACGACGTTCATTTTCGCAACGACTCGCGGGCGCCATGGAAAGCGTCCGTTGACACGGGTTGTTTCGATTCACGACGCGCGACCAATCGGTCAATCGCTCGCGCTTGACGCTTCCGCTGCTTTTCCTCTTCAACGGCCCGCTTCATCAGTTCGGCAACGATGGCGCTCTTGTTCCTTCCGGCAAACGTCTTGTTGAAAGCGTCCTTTATGTCTTCGGGGACACTGAAATTCACGGTCGCCATCTCGATGCGTCTCCCATTGTTGAATATTTCAACAAGTGTGCCAACACGCCCGGACAAAGTCAACTCGCCGCGGCGCAGACCCGGATAAGCAAGCCTCGCGGCCACTTTCAGAATTTCCCGGGCACCCCTACCCTCTACCCCAGCATCGGCATGCGGAACCCCGGCGCCATCCCATAGCGACGACCCAGTCCGGCGTCGCGGATTCGAATGCACTTGTCGTCGAGTTTGAATTCCACGGACCGTCAGGCGGGAACGAGCGCCACGCGCTCGCGAGCGAGCTCCGCCGCATAGGTGAGCGCCGCACGGATGTGGTGGAGGTGCAAGGTGGGGAACTCCGCCCTCGTTTGTTTCCACTTCGCTTGATCCCACCGTGTGCATCTATCACGCGAAGAAACGCGGCATGCCGCCCTTCAACGGTGCGCGGGCAACGATCTACGCTCTGACCGTGGCCACGCCGTTACATGCGATGTGGGGTAATGGTTGTCGGCGCCGACTGAAACGAACAGTCTTGGCTCAGGCGGCGACAGTGATGCCGTGCGCGTTCTGCGCCGGACGCACCACGATTTCAACGTGCTGGTCGAGCGACACCAGTGCCTGCATCAGCCGTTCGAGCGAAATGTTCTGGAGCTTGTAGCGGCGCACCTGCGACACCTTCGGCTGGGTCATGCCGGTGATCGCCGCCGTCTCGGTCTGGCTCAAACCGCGCTGGTCGATCAGCTCGTTGAGCTTGAGTGCGAGCGCGGCCTTCGCCGACAGTTCTTCGGCGTCCCCGAAACCGAGGTCGAGCAGCACGTTGTCGGTGCCTTCGGGATGGTCGATACGGGTCATCACGTTCTCCCGCTCGCCCGGTAGCGGGCGAGCACTGCTTTCAGTCGCTTCTCGATCAGTTCCACGTCCGGCTGCGGCGTGGCGACGCCGGACTTGGATTTCTTCTGGAACGCATGAAGCACATGCACTGCGTCGCCGACCCGCACGGTATAGACCGCACGGAAGGCGTCGCTCCGGTGGTCTTCCACCAGCTCGTACACGCCGGAGCCAAGCCCTTTCCAGAGTTTCGCCGAATCCGGCGTGCCGCCCAACTGGACGACGAACAGGGCCACGCCCATGTCCTTCTGCACGTCGATCGGGAACTCCTTGTAGTCCTTCTTCGACGAGCCTTCCCAATACAGGAGTTTGCGTTTCTGGCTGATGATTATACCCGTTCGTATATAGACGGCAAGCTCTCGCAGCGGCGCAGACCAGGATAAACGAGCTGCGTGGCCAGGTCCCGAGCTTCCCCGGCATCCGACAGCTCGATCAATGCCGGGAGGTCTGCGCCGTAGTGAGTCCACGCTGCAATCCGAAGCATCCCGCACCACTCTCCGTGCGATCCCACACGGCTGAGGCCACCGTGGAAGCGGTCAGTCGAGCACGCGAATCCATGTCGCCACAGAACGATGCGCAACGCACTGGAGCCGCAAGGGTATACTTTACGCTTCACTTCTTGAAGCGTGTCCATGCCCAATACGCCTCATTGGATCTGGCAGCACCCGGACTGGCCGAAGTTCATCTTCGACATGAAGGTTGTCGCCCCTGCGCTGAATCGGGCGCGCAGCGCGCAGGGCCGCGTCCTGGGCAAGGCCGAGGCGCTTGGCTTGGCCAATCTCGGATCCGCGCTGGCCGATATCTGGGTCGAAGAGGCGAACGCGACCGCCCGGATCGAGGGCGAACAGCTCGACTTGAGCGCCGTCCGGTCGTCGGTAGCGCGACGTCTGGGAATGGCGTCGGTCGGGGCAGCGTCGCGATCAGTCGAAGGGTTGATCGACCTCATGGACGACGCGACGCGGCGCTGGCGAGACCCTCTGACGGTCGAGCGCCTGTGTGGGTGGCAGGCAGCGCTATTTCCGACCGGGTTCGCCGGAATGAGGAAGGTCAGGTCCGGCGCATTGCGCACCCACGCGACTCCGATGCAAATCGTGAGCGGCCCCGTCGGGCGGGAAGAGGTCCACTTCGAGGCGCCGCCATCGCGGCGTCTTCCGAACGAGCTCGCTACGTTCCTCGGCTGGTTCCAGAGCTCGCGTGATCGTGCCGTCGACGGTCTCTTGCGTGCCGGGACCGCGCACCTGTGGTTCGAAGTCCTGCACCCATTCGAGGACGGCAATGGTCGCGTCGGCCGCGCCATCATCGACCTCGCCTTGGCGCAAGATGCCGAGCTGGATCAGCGGGTCTATAGCGTGTCGCGCCGTTTGGCGGAACACCGCAACGAGTATTACGCCGAGCTGAATGCCGCGTCCCGAGCTGATCTCGACATCACGCGATGGCTCGCGTGGTTCGTGGCGCAGTTCGAGGACGCGTGCCTTGCATCTGAAGCGGTCATCGATCTGTCGTTGGCCAAGGCGCGATTCTGGTTGCAGCACGCACAGGCTCCGCTGAGCGAGCGCCAGAGAAAGGCCGTGAATCGAATACTGGACGCCGGATCGAGCGGGTTTGAGGGCGGAATGAGCACCGACAAATACCGCAACCTGACGCGCGTCTCACGGGCAACTGCCTACCGCGATCTGGAAGAACTCGTCCGGCACGGCCTCCTCGTCCAGACCGGAGTAGGTCGGGGCACCCGGTATTTCGCCGCGATGGAACGATGGACGATGGGTTCGGTAACCGAGGACAACGTGGATGAGAGCAAGCGCTGATCGACCCAACGCCGGCCGCGCGCGGCATCCGGCACGCGGCGAGCGCCCGCCACGCTACCGCAGCGCGCGCCCCTACCCCAGCATCGGCATGTGGAACCCGGGTGCTGCGCTGCCGTCGTCGGGCCAGCGACTCGTCACCGTCTTCAAGCGGGTATAGAAGCGCACGCCGTCGGTGCCGTGCACGTTGAGATCGCCGAAGAGCGACGCCCGCCAGCCGCCGAACGAGTAGAAGGCCATCGGCACCGGAATCGGCACGTTGACGCCGACCATTCCGACCTCGATCTCACTCTGGAACTTGCGGGCGGCGTGGCCCGAGCGCGTGAAGATGGCGGTGCCGTTGGCGTAGGGATTGGCGTTGATGAGGTCGATCGCCTCGCGCAGCGACTCGACGCGCACCACGCCCAGCACCGGCCCGAAGATCTCGTCGCGATAGATCGCCATCGACGGCGCGACAGCGTCGAAGAGCGTCGGACCGACAAAGAATCCGCGCTCGTGTCCGGCAACGCGCAGCGGGCGACCGTCGACGACGAGCTTCGCGCCTTCGGCAACGCCGCGGTCGATGTAGCCCGTGATGCGCTCGCGCGCCGCGGCCGTGATGACCGGACCCATCTCGATGCGGGGCGCATCGCCGGGGCCCACCACGACGCGCTGCGCGCGTGCCGAGAGCTTGGCCACTAGCGTGTCGGCGACTTCACCCACGGCGACGACCACCGAGATGGCCATGCAGCGCTCGCCAGCGGAGCCGTATCCGGCACCAACGAGGGCCTCGACGGTGAAATCGAGATCGGCGTCGGGCAGCACCACGGCGTGATTCTTGGCGCCGCCCAGCGCCTGCACGCGCTTGCCGTGGCGGGCGCCGGTTTCGTAGATGTACTGCGCAATCGGCGTGGAGCCGACGAACGACACTGCCTTGACGTCGGGATGCGCCAGCAGCGCATCGACGGCTTCCTTGTTGCCGTGGACGACGTTGAAGACGCCGTCGGGCAGTCCGGCGTCCTTGAGGAGTTCCGCCATCCGGTTGGCGAGCGACGGATCGCGCTCGGAGGGCTTCAGCACGAAGGTATTGCCGCAGGCGATTGCCACCGGAAACATCCACAGCGGCACCATCGCCGGGAAGTTGAACGGCGTGATGCCCGCGCACACGCCAACCGCCTGGCGCAGCGAAACGGTGTCGACCTCGGTGCCGACGTTCTCGCTGAACTCGCCTTTCAACAGATGCGGGATGCCGGTCGCGAACTCGATGACCTCGATGCCGCGCGTGACCTCGCCTTCGGCGTCGGCGAGCGTCTTGCCGTGCTCACGCGTGATGATGCGCGCGAGGTCCTTGCGCTGCGCATCCATGAGCTCGCGAAAGCGCATCATGATCCGCGCCCGGCGCAGCGGCGGGTGGGTGCGCCACGCCGGCAGCGCCGCCTTGGCGGCCTGCACCGCGACATCGACGTCCGCGGCGTCGCTCAACGGCACGTGGCAGGCCACGGCGCCGGTGGCAGGATTGGTGACTTCGCCATACTCCGTGGTCCGGGCAGGCGTGGCCGAGCCGCCGATCCAGTTCGGCAGGCGTTCGCGAGTCGTGGTGTCCATCGATTCCTCTGCTGTGCGCGTCATCGGGCAAGTGTCAATGGTACTTCACCCGGCACGGCGGGCACGCCAAGCACAACCGCAGCATCGCCGTGATTCGGTGCCCGCTACGCAGCAGACGCCGGTGGCGCTCAGTGGTTCGTCGCCATGATGGAAGCGAAGCGCAATCACGCGCGAACGCCCGCCAGCAGCCGCTCCACGTAGCGCGCGACGAGGTCGATCTCGAGATTGCAGCGCGCGCCGGGGCCGAGCGATTTCAGCGTGGTGACCGCGAGCGTGTGCGGGATGAGGTTCACGGCGAAGCGCGCGCCGTCGACCGCATTCACGGTGAGGCTCACGCCGTCGACGGTGACCGAGCCTTTCGCGGCGATGAAGCGGGCGAGATCGGCGGGAGCTTCGACCACGAGCTCGTGGCTGCCCGCCGGATCGTCGACGACGGCGCCGAACGAGACCACCCGCCCCACACCGTCGACGTGACCGCTCACCAGGTGGCCGCCCAACCGATCACCGAAGCGCAGCGCGAGCTCGAGATTGACATCGCCTGGACGATCGAGCCCGGTCGTGCAGCGCAGCGTCTCGGCCGACGCGTCGAAATCGAGACGCGCACCGTCGCGCGCGATCACGGTGAGGCAGCAGCCGGCCACCGCGACGCTGTCGCCGAGTGCGACGTCGTCCACCGGCAGCGGGCCGGCATCGATGGTAAGCCGCAGTCCGTCGCCTTGCGGGGCCGTGGTCACGATTCGCCCCACCGCCTGCACGATGCCGGTGAACATCAGCTCTCCTCCTTCCGCCGCCGCGCGATGAGGCGCAGGTCGCGCCCCACGCGACGCACGTCGTGCCATTCGAAATGTGCCGCCTCCGCCAGCGCGGACAGGCCCGTCACGCGCTCGAACATGCCGCGCGCCGGATCGCCGATGACGTCGGGTGCGAGATAGACGACGAGCTCGTCGACGAGCTCGGCGTCGAGCAACGCGGCATCGAGCCGCGCGCCGGCTTCGACGTGCAGCTCGTTGATGCCGCGTTCGGCGAGATGCCGCGCGAGCGCGTGCAGATCGACGTAGCCCGCACCATCCGGCAGGGCGATCGATTCGACGGCGTCACCCCACCCGGAATGCCGGGCACCCGCGCTCACCACGAGCACGTTGCCGCCGGCGAGCACGCGCGCCTGCGGCGGCGTGCGCGCTTCCCGGTCGACGACGATGCGCAGCGGCTGGCGAGTCGTGGCCACCGCCCGCACGGTGAGCGCGGGATCGTCAGCCAGCACCGTGCCGATCCCGGTCAGCACCGCGCAGGCGCGGGCCCGCCAGGCGTGGCCATCGGCACGCGCCTCGGGTCCGGTGATCCAGCGGCTCGCACCATTGGCGAGCGCGGTGCGCCCATCGAGGCTCGCCGCGATCTTCACGCGTACCCACGGCGTGCCGCGCGTCACGCGCGCGACGAAGCCGATGTTGAGCTCGCGTGCAGCCGCCTCCTCGACGCCCGTCTCGACCTCGACGCCGGCGGCACGCAGGCGCGCGGCGCCGCCGCCGGCGCGACCGTGCGGGTCGGCCATGGCGATCACCACCCGCCGCACGCCCGACGCCAGCACGGCATCGGCGCACGGTGGCGTGCGTCCGCGGTGGTTGCAGGGCTCGAGCGTCACGTAGAGCGTCGCGCCGCGCACGTCGCGGCCGTGACGTGCGGCATCGGCGAGCGCGACGATCTCGGCATGCGGCTCGCCGGCGCGGGCGTGATGGCCCTCGCCCAGCACCGTGCCGCCGTGCACGATCACGCAGCCGACGCGAGGATTCGGCGTCGTCGCGAAGAGCCCGCGCTCGGCGAGGGCAAGCGCGTGCGCCATCCAGGCGCGATCGGCGTCGCTGGCCATCCGCAGCCTACGATTTCGTGCGGCGAGGGCGGCGTGCCGTGCGCGGCGGCACCTCGACCTCGCGCAGTGCGTCGCGAAAATCGGAGGCGTCCTGAAAGGCGCGATACACCGAGGCGAAGCGGATGTAACCCACCTGGTCGAGTTGGTAGAGCTCCTGCATCACCATCTCGCCGATTCGCCGTGAGGGAATCTCCCGCTCGCCGAGCGCCAGCACCTGCGCGACGATGCGCTCGACCGCCGCGTCGACGTAGCCGGTCGGCACCGGCCGCTTGTGCAGCGCGCGCGCGAAGCCGACGCGAAGCTTCTCGACCGAGAAATCGGCGCGACTGCCGTTGGTCTTGACGACCTGCGGCAGCCGCAACTCGACGGTCTCGTAGGTCGTGAAGCGCTTCTGACACGCGGGGCAGCGCCGCCGCCGCCGGATCGAGTCGCCCGCCTCCGACACGCGGGAGTCGACGACCTGCGTATCGGCACTCGCGCAGAACGGGCATTTCATCGCGCTCGCGTGACCTCGCGGGTCAGCGGTAGACGGGAAACTTGCCGGTGAGGGTCGCCACGGCCGCCAGCACGCGCTTCTCCATCATCGCATCGGCGGGTGCGTCCAGAACGTCGGCGATGAGGTGCGCGAGCTCCTCGCATTCGAGCTCACCGAAACCACGCGTCGTGATCGCCGGGCTGCCCAGACGGATCCCCGAGGTCACGAACGGCTTCTCGGGGTCGTTGGGGATCGTGTTCTTGTTCACCGTGATGTGCACGCGCGAGAGCGCCGCCTCGGCGTCCTTGCCGGTGATCCGCTTGCCGCGCAGGTCGACCAGGAACAGGTGGCAATCGGTGCCGCCGGAGACGATGCGTACGCCGCGACCGGCGAGAACCCGCGCCAGAACCCGCGCGTTCTCGAGGACGCGCTCCTGATAGACCTTGAAATCATGCTGCAGTGCTTCGCCGAGTGCGACCGCCTTGGCGGCGATCACGTGCATGAGCGGACCGCCCTGCAGTCCCGGGAAGACGGCGGAGTTGATCGCCTTCTCGTGCTCGGCGCGCGTGAGGATCAGTCCACCGCGCGGCCCGCGCAGCGTCTTGTGCGTGGTGGTGGTGACGTAGTCGGCGATACCCACGGGTGACGGATAGACGCCGGCGGCGACCAGCCCCGCGTAGTGCGCCATGTCGACCATGAGCTTCGCGCCGACGGCGTCGGCGATCTCGCGAAAGCGCTTCCAGTCGATCACCCGCGAATACGCCGAAGCACCGGCCACGATGAGCTTGGGTCGATGCTCGTGCGCGAGGCGCTCGGCAGCCGCGTAGTCGATGCGCTCGGTCCTGGGCTCGAGGCCATAGGCAACGACCTTGAACCACTTGCCGGACAGGTTCACCGGCGACCCGTGCGTCAGGTGGCCACCGTGCGGCAGACTCATGCCGAGGATGGTGTCACCCGGCTCGAGCGCCGCGAAGAAGACCGCCTGGTTGGCCTGCGCGCCGGAGTGCGGCTGGACGTTCGCCGCATCGGCGTGAAAGAGCTTCTTCGCACGTTCGATCGCGAGCTGCTCGACGATGTCCACGCACTCGCAACCGCCGTAGTAGCGCTTGCCCGGATATCCTTCCGCGTACTTGTTGGTGAGCTGCGTGCCCTGCGCCGCGAGCACCGCCGGTGACGCATAGTTCTCCGATGCGATCAACTCGATGTGATCTTCCTGCCGGCGATTCTCGCCGGCAATCGCCTGCCAGACTTCCGGATCGGACGCTTCGAGGGTGATATGGCGCGAGAACATGAAAGGTGGTGCTCCGGGAGCGAGACTAGCGTTCGTGGCATTCTACACACAGCGCGGAGACGTTCCCCTATAATCTGCCGGCGTCCGCGCCGCCACATCCCTTGCCGGGGGTCGACGAAGCCAGGACGGCGCGGCATCCCACGCCGCATGCGGAGGAGTTCCATTTGAATGCGCTGCTCGGCTTGTCCCGCCTCATCGACGCGATTTCCACACGCATTGGGCGCTGGCTGTCGTGGCTCATCCTGGTCACGGTGTTGATCAGCGCCGCCAACGCCACCGTCCGCAAGCTCTTCGACTACAGCTCCAACGCGTACCTCGAGATCCAGTGGTACCTGTTCTCGGCGACGTTCCTGCTCGGTGCGGGCTACACGCTGCTGCGCAACGAGCACGTACGCATCGACATCATCTCGACCCGACTTTCGCGGCGCGCGCGAAACTGGATCGACGTGATCGGCATCGTCTTCTTCATCTTCCCGATGTGCGTCCTCATCGCGTGGTTGTCCTGGCCGCTGCTCGAGGACGCGTGGGTGCGCAACGAGGTCTCGACCAATGCGGGCGGACTCATCATCTGGCCGGCGCGCCTGCTGGTGCCGGTCGGCTTCGTCTTGCTGATCCTGCAGGCGATCTCCGAACTCATCAAGCGGATCGCGTTCCTGCGGGGCCTCATCCCGGACCCGATGGAGAAGCATGCCGGGAAGAGCTCCGAGGAGGAGCTGGCCGAGGAAATCGCGCGCCAGCGTGACGCCGCCGCGGAGGCGAAGCCATGACCGCCTGGGTCATCGAGAACCTTCCGCCGCTGATGTTCGTCGGCCTCATCATCGTGATGCTGCTGGGTTTCCCGGTGGCATTCTCGCTGGGCTTCGTCGGCATCGTTTTCGCGTTCGTCGGCATCTGGTTCGGCCTCCTCGATTTCTCGCTCCTGCAGGCGCTGCCCGATCGGGTCTGGGGGGTGATGTCCAACGACACCCTGCTCGCGGTCCCGTTCTTCACCTTCATGGGCTTGATCCTCGAGCGATCCGGAATGGCCGAGGATCTCCTCGACACCATCGGGCAGCTCTTCGGCCCGCTGCGCGGCGGGCTCGCCTACGCGGTGGTCTTCGTCGGCGCGCTGCTCGCCGCCACGACCGGGGTGGTTGCGGCGAGCGTGATCTCGATGGGCCTCATCTCGCTGCCGATCATGCTGCGCTACGGCTACGACCGGCGACTCGCCTCCGGCGTGATCGCGGCGTCGGGCACGCTCGCGCAGATCATCCCGCCGTCGCTCGTGCTGATCATCATGGCCGACCAGCTCGGCCGCTCGGTCGGCGACATGTACGCGGGCGCCTTCATCCCCGGCATCACTCTCGCGGGGCTCTACGCGCTCTACATCTTCGGCATCACGATGGTCAAGCCCGCCTGGGCGCCGGCGCTCCCGCCCGAGGCGCGCACGATTCGCGAGGACAGCGGCGCGAGCGGCGTGCGCTCGCTCGTCATCCTGCTCGTGCTGTCGATCGCGGCGGCGGTCGGCTACGCCGAATGGAAGCTCGCCGGCCATCCGACCGACGAGCTGATCGTGGTCGCCACGGTTGCCGGTGCCGCGGTGGCGTTCTTCGCCGCGGTCATCAACCGCGTGCTGAGGCTCGGCCTGCTTTCGAAGATCGCCGAGCGGGTCACGTTCGTCCTGATCCCGCCGCTGGCACTCATCTTCCTCGTCCTGGGCACGATCTTCCTCGGTGTGGCGACCCCGACCGAAGGCGGCGCGATGGGCGCGACCGGCGCGCTCATCATGGCGCTCGCCCGGCGGCGGCTGTCGATGCCGCTGCTCAAGCAGGCAATGGACACCACGCTGAAGCTCTCCACCTTCGTGGTGTTCATCCTGATCGGCGCCCGCGTGTTCAGCCTCACCTTCTACGGCGTCAACGGCAACGTGTGGGTGGAGCACCTGCTGACGAGCCTGCCGGGCGGCCAACTCGGCTTCCTCATCGTCATCAACATCCTCATCTTCATCCTCGCCTTCTTCCTCGATTTCTTCGAGCTGTCGTTCATCATCATCCCGCTCGTCGGACCCGTTGCCGACAAGCTCGGCATCGACCTCATCTGGTTCGGCGTGTTGCTCGCCGTCAACATGCAGACGTCGTTCATGCACCCGCCGTTCGGGTTCGCGCTCTTCTACCTGCGCAGCGTCGCCGCCGAAAAGCCGTACGTCGACAAGATCACGCGCAAGACGATCGCGCCGGTGACCACCGGGCAGATCTACTGGGGCGCGGTGCCGTTCGTGCTCATCCAGATCGTCATGATCGCGATCGTCATCACGTTCCCCGAAATGGTCATGGTCTACAAGAAAGACCAGAGCAAGATCGACCCGAAGACCATCCACATCGAGGTGCCGGTCGACGAAACGTCGTCGTTCGGCCTCGGTGGCGCGACGCAACCGTCCGAGCAGGAGCAAGCCGAGCAATCGCTCGAGAAGCTCCTCCGCGAACCGGCCACCGAAGGCGAACCCGCGACGGGGGGCGAGCCCGGGAAAGGCAGCGACGCGGGCACCGGCACGGAAGCCGGCATGGGCGCCACGACCGACCAGGCGCCCGGTTCATCGTCGCCACCCGCTGACCACAAGGGGGCCGCGCCAACGTCGGGCGGTGCGCCGCCGTCACGCTGAAGGGTCGCAACGGACCGGCGCTTACGCGCCGGCGAGGGTTGCCGGCTGCCGATGCGCCGGCACCACGGCCCGCCAGACGTGGAAAGGCCCCGCGCGAGCGGGGCCCGGGTGACGACGCCGACGCCGCAGTCGGTTACTTCTTGGCGGCGGTGCGCGCCGCACGCTGCGCGGCGATCATGAACCCGTCGTAGCGGTTCTCGGCCACCGCGAACCACTCGTTCTGGCTCGCGCGGAACTCCTTCCACGGGCCGTAGACCTTGGCGAAGTTCGCGTTCTTGCTGGCGATCTCGTCGTAGACCTCGGTCGTCGTCTTGTAGCACGTCGCCAGGATCTCGTTGGAGAATGGACGGAGCTGGACGCCGTTGGCGAGGAGACGGCGCAACGCGGGCGGATTGAGTGCGTCGTACTTCGCCTGCATGTCGATGTTGCCCTCCGCGCAGGCGGACTCGAATGCCGCCTGGTACGTCTTCGGCAGCTCGTCGAAGGCTTTCATGTTGACGAACATGTCGAACTCGGTGCCGCCCTCCCACCAACCCGGGTAGTAGTAGTTCTTGGCGATCTTGTACAGACCGAGCCTCTCGTCGTCGTACGGCCCGATCCACTCGGCGGCATCGATGGTGCCCTTCTCCAGCGACGGGTAGATGTCGCCGGCGGGGATCTGCTGCGGGACGACGCCCAGCTTCTGCATCACGAGGCCGCCGGTGCCGCCGATGCGCATCTTGAGGCCCTTGAGGTCGGCGACGGTCTTGATCTCCTTGCGGAACCAGCCGCCCATCTGCACGCCGCAGTTGCCCGCAGGGAAATTGTAGATGTTGTAGCCCTTGAAGAAATCGCGCATCAACTGCAGCCCGCCGCCGTGGTACATCCACGCGTTCTGCTGGCGCGACGTGAGCCCGAACGGAATCGCGCAGGAAAAGGCGAACGTCGGATCCTTGCCGAAGAAATAGTACGGCGCCGTGTGACAGGCCTGGATCGTCGCATTCTGCACGGCGTCGACCACGCCGAACGCGGGCACGATCTCGCCGGCCGCGTACATCTGGATCTGGAACTTCCCGTCGGTGAGCGCGGCGACGCGCTTGGTGATCATCTCGGACGTGCCGAAGAGCGTATCGAGCGACTTGGGGAAGCTCGAGGCGCAGCGCCACTTGATCTCGGGTTGCGCCTGTGCGAACGCAGGCGCCGAGCCGGCGGCGAGGATGCCGGCGAGACCGGCGTGCTTGACGAATGAACGACGTTCCATCGAATTTCCCTCCGATTGAATGGGCGAGGCAACAAGCCGGTTCAGGACCGGCAGGGTGAGACACCGGCCTGCGCCGGCGACCTGAGAGCCGACCGAAGCCGGCAAGCTGTTCACACGCGCCGATCGCCGGTGCCGGCTCGAATTGGGGTCGACCCGTCCGGCTGCCGCTCGACACCGCTCCACGTTGATCCTGGCAGCCTCGGGCGACATGATGGCACGACAGCACGTAATTCTATCATTCGCATACAGAATCCGTCATTCGGCTGACGATCAGCTGCGGACAGGGGTGCTCGCGAATTGCCCCGGGCGTGCCGCAACGCTCTCGAAATGCGCGACGGAGCCGTCACCGACGTCGACCTGCACACCCGGCTCGAGCATGACGACCTTGGCCTGTGGTGCCGCGCGTTGCGCCGCGGCCGCGAATTCCGGCCACGGCCGGGACGTGGCTCCCATCATCGTGTGCAGCGCGTCGTGTGGCGGATAGAGGAGGATGAGCTTGGGCGCGAGTGCCTTCACGCCGCGGAAGACGTCCTCGGTGAAATCGAGCTGCATCCCGCCCAGCAGGACGTCGGTGCGGGCGCCGCGACCGAGCGCTGCGATCTCGGCGTCGGTCATCTTGCTGTTGAAGCCTTCGTTGTAGTTGAGGATCGTCATGCCATCGGGCAGCGTGAGCCGATAGCCGGTGTAGGGAGCGTGGAACGGCGCCTGGGTCGCGCTGTGCCAGGCCCAGGCGAGTTGCGTGAAGTTGCCCTTCAGCACCGCCTTGCTGACCGACTTCACGAGGTTCACGTCGCGGTGCTTCCACGCGAACGCGTCGACCCGAAATCCACGGAGCGCCTTGGTCTGGCCGGCTTCCAGCGTGACCAACTGTGCCTCCCCGATGCGGTTGCGGCGGTGCAGGAAACGGGTGACCGATCCCGGCCCCAGCACCAGTGCGCCGGTGCGCCGGGCGAGTTCGGGAACGTCGAGGAAGTGCTCCTCGTGCCCATGAGTCACCGCGATATACTTCGCCGTGGCGAAGTCCGCCGCGTCGAACCACTGTACGCCGCAGTACTTGCGGAAGAAGGGGTCGAACAGGAACACGCCGTCGGGCGTGCTCACTGAAAGCGACGACCACCCGAAATAACGTATCGTGCACTGTGCCACTGGAGCCTCCGGGTTCCACCGATGATCGAACCACGCCGCCGTGCCGGCACCATCTCGCGACCGCACGGCGCGACCGGCGAGCGCGGCATGCGGTCATTATTCGCAATCGCATACCCGCGAGCCATGCAGCGGCAGTCATAGGCGATATGCGCACGAGCGCGACCCTCCGGCCCCCATGCTCGACCAGCGGATCCGCTATTTCCTGACCATTGCCGAGACCGGCTCGCTCTCCGAAGCCGCCGAGCGGCTTGGCGTGTCGCAGTCGGGATTGAGCCGGCAGTTGAAGCAGCTCGAGGATCACCTCGGCCGACCGCTCTTCACCCGGACCGGACGCGGCGTCGTCCTGAACGACACCGGCAAGCGGCTCGAAGCCACCGCGCGGCCCGCATTTGCCGCGATCGACCAGGCGGTCGACCTGCTGCGCACCGAATTCGGTCTCGTGCAAGGGTCGATCCGGATCGCCATGGTGCACACGCTGAGCCTGTATTTCCTGCCGCAACTGCTCGCCCAATTCCGCCACACGTACCCGGCCGTCAACACCTACATCCTCGGCCGCGGCTCGCCCGAGGTCGTCAATCTGGTGGCCTCGGGCAAGGTCGATCTCGGCTTCGTCTATGACGTCGCGGTCACCATCGACGGATTGGACGTCGAGCGCCTCTTCGAGGAGCGCATGTGTCTCGTTCACCATCGCGACACGCCGGTCGACGTGCCGGCGCACGACGGACCACCCTGGACGATGCCGCTGATCACGTTTCCCAAGAACTACGCGCTGCGGCAGATGCTCCATCGGGCGCGGTTGGATCGCCACGTCGTGGCCGAAGTGGAGACCGTCGATGCGATGCTGCGCCTCGTGTCCTGCAAGCTCGGCGTATGTGTATTGCCTGACCTCATTCCGGATTCCGAGTTCGATAGTCTAAAACTACGTTACGAGGCAATTGGATTGCCGGATCTGCGTCGCTGGGTCGTCGGCATCCGCCGCGCCGACGCGATACCTTCGGCAGCAGCTTCGCACCTCATGGATCTCGCCAGGGCCTGGCGCGCCGCTTAGCTCGCCCCCTGACGAGCAGCGCCGCGCTGCGGTAGTCGACGACGCTTCGCGCACGCCGCGTACCGCCGGTCGCGGGCGAGTGAAAAGATCCGGCACCCGGCCCGATGTATTGCTAGAATCGCGGCGGCGTTGCGCCCCGCAAGCTACGTTACCGATACTTTCTTGAAGAGCTTCGGCGGGTAGTCGGCAGGCGCGAGCTCGAGTCGTGTCGCCGACCCAAGGCGGCCTCATTCATCGAAGGAGGAATCGGATGGAACGTCGTTCATTCGTCAAACACGCCGGGCTCGCCGGCATCCTCGCCGCCGGATCGGCGCCCGTGTATGCGCAAGCGCAGCCGGAAGTGAAGTGGCGCCTCGCCTCGAGCTTTCCGAAGAGCCTCGATACGATCTTCGGTGCCGCCGACGTCATCTCGAAGCGGGTCGCCGCGGCCACCGACGGCAAGTTCCAGATCCAGGTCTACGCCGGCGGGGAACTCGTTCCCGCCTTCGGCGTCGTCGATGCGGTGCAAAACGCCACCGTCCAGTGCGCGCACACGGCACCGTATTACTTCTTCGGCAAGGATCCGACCTTCGCCTTCGGCTGCGCGATCCCGTTCGGCTTCAACGCCCGCCAGCAGAACGCGTGGATGTACCACGGCGGCGGCATCCAGTTGATGCGCGAGTTCTACAAGGACTACAACATCTACAACCTTCCCGCCGGCAACACCGGCGCGCAGATGGGCGGCTGGTTCCGCAAGGAGATCAAGACCGTCGCCGACCTCAAGGGCCTCAAGATGCGCATCGGCGGCACCGGCGGCCTGCCGCTGCAGAAGCTCGGCCTCATTCCGCAGCAGATTCCGGGTGGCGACATCTATCCGTCGCTCGAGAAGGGCACCATCGATGCCGCCGAGTGGGTCGGCCCGTACGACGACGAGAAGCTCGGCTTCTACAAGGTCGCCAAGTACTACTACTACCCGGGTTGGTGGGAGGGCGGTCCCGAGCTTTCGCTCTTCGTCAACATCAAGGCGTTCGAGGAACTGCCGAAGAGCTATCAGGCGATCCTCGAGTCGGCGGCTGCCGAGGCGAACCTCGACATGCTCGCCAAGTACGATGCGCTCAATCCGCCGGCGCTGCGGCGCCTGCTCGCCAATGGCGTCAAGCTCGCCCCGTTCTCCAACGACATCATGGCGGCGTGCTACAAGGCGACCACCGAGGTGTACGAGGAGATCGCCGCCAAGAACGCCAAGTTCGCCAAGATCTACGGGCCGTGGAAGGAGTTCCGCACGGCACAAGTCGAGTGGTTCTCGGTGGCCGAGAACCGCTTCGACAACTTCATGATCGCCGCGGAGCGCGCGGGCCGCGCCGCCCCCGCCAAGAAGTGACGCCACGGGCGCGCATCGGCGGCCCGACCGACGACCCTGCTGCGGCGGGGTCGTCTTTCTTCCATCGCCGGCGATGCAGGTGCGGCGTACCCTGGCGACGACGTCGTACGCGGTGACGAGCGACGACCAGCCTCACCCGTCGAGCTTGCGCACCGCCGTGAACATCGCCCACGACCAGTCGGCCTGACGCTCGAGCATTTGCGTGAAGCGGATGAGATAGCGCGCGCTGCCGGTGTCGAGCTCGACCATGCCGTCGGCGGTGACCCGGTCGGCAGGCCCGACGAGACTGCGCTGCGTCGCCTGCCGATTGGCGGGATGCGCGGGCAGGTAGAGGCCGAAGAAGGGGCGCTCGCTGGCCGCGCCATCGGTCGCGGCCGGCGCGACCCAGCTGCGCATCAGCACGCGCACCAGACGCCGCGAGACGATCTCGGCACCGACGGTCACTTCGTCGACCTGCAAGCGCTGCATGCGGCGCACGACCGCCAGCATCCACAGCTCGCCTTCCTTGATGGCGACGAGCTCGCCGAGCCGGGCGGGCGCGTCCCTGGCCGGAGCCACGAGGCGACAGCCGGTATCGCTGCGATCGGTCATGCGCCACGTGGAGCCACGGACCCGTCGCGAGACCGACTCCGGGTTCACGTGCGGATGGATGATCTGCGTGGCCTCGTCGAAGCTCGCGACCACGCCGGGAGTGCGCGCCTCGTCCGGAAGCCGATCGATCTCGGCGACCGCCCGCGTCAACGCCGCGAGCCCCACCACCACGCGTACGTCGGCCTCGCTCTGCACGCGCGGCGCACGCGGCGCCTGCGCGATCGCGTCGGGGCCGTAGAGTGAGGCGAGGCGCACCAGCAACAGCCGCTGCTCGCGCACCGGCAAATCACCCGCGCCGGCGCCGTCGCCGTCCTGCTCGGGCAGCCAGCGCAGGCGCTCGACGATGCGCGAATACACCGGTCCGGCGTCGAGGCACAGGAGCCGTCCGCCGGTGGGCGCACGATGGCGACGACGCAACCCCGCGGTGCCGGCCAGGTCGAGGATGAACGGCGCTCCTTCCGAAGGCGGCACGGTCAGGGCGAGCGTCGGCGCCCAGTCGGTCAATTGGCGGGCGACCCACTCCACCTGATCGGGCGTGAAGTTCCCCGAATCGAGGCGCATCAGGAGCAGCGTCTTCACGTACTCCTGCTCGAAAGATACGCCGGGGGTGGCGAACGCGCCCACCCCGAACACCAACTGCTCGCGCTGCCAGCCACGCAGCCGGGCGTACTCGTAGAGCTCGTGGAACTCGCGCCACTGCGCGGGAATCCAGTGGCTGTAGCGAAACAGGCGGTACTTCCCGTCGAGGCCGCGATAGTGCGCGAGACGCACGATCACCCACGGCAGGATCGCCCGCCAGCGCTTGTTCTCGACGCGCGGGAAGCCCGCCTTGAGGGCGATCTGGTAGGCATTGACGAACGCCTTGACGAGATCGAATACGGCGTGCCACAGACGCGACTCGATGCTGGTGCTCTTCTGGTAGTTCTGCGTGTACTGGCGGGTGAGTTCCTCGAGCACCGGCTCGATGCGGCCGTCGATGCGCAGGAGTGCCTCGACCTGGCCGGCTCCGGCGTCCTTGTGCACTCCCGGAAACGACGCGATGAGATCGAGCGTTTCCCTTTGCACCCGCGTGATGTCGCCCGAAGGAAGCTGTGCGATCCACCGCGCGGCATTGGCGGCACTCGACAGCGGATCGTTGAACGAGCGCAGCCACGACAGGACGGGGTGCGTCCGACTCGCCGATCGCGCCTGCGGGACGCGCATCGTCAGCGTCCGGCGACCGTCATGCGGTCGACGAGGATGGAGCCGGTGTGCCGCGAACCGCGGCGGTCGACGTCATTGCCGGTGGCAACGATGCCACGGTACATGTCGCGCAGGTTGCCCGCGATGGTGATCTCCTCGACCGGATACGCAAGCATCCCGCCCTCGACCCAGAAGCCGGCGACACCGCGCGAAAAATCGCCGGTGACCGGATTCACCCCCTGCCCCAGCTGCTCGGTCACGAAGAGGCCGCGCCCCATGCGGGCGAGCAGCGCCGGCAAATCGTCGTCGCCGGTGGCGAGGACGAGGTTATGGCTGCCGCCGGCGTTGCCGGTGCTCGTCATGCCGAGCTTGCGCGCCGAGTACGAGCCCAGGAAATAGCCCTGGACCACGCCATCGCGCACGACATCGCGCGCCGCCGTCGCCACGCCTTCGCCGTCGAACGGCGCGCTGCCCCGCCCGCGCGGCAGGTGCGGCTCCTCGCGCAACTGGATGTGCGACGCGAAGACCTCGCGGCCGAGCGAGTCGAGCAGGAACGACGACTTGCGATAGAGGCTGCCTCCGGACACCGCCTGCACGAAGAAGCCGATGAGGTCGGCCGCCTCGCTCGCCTCGAAGAGCACGGGGCACTCGCGCGTGCCGAGGCGGCGGGCGCCCAACCGGCGCAGGGTACGGTCGCCGGCCGTGCGCCCGACGCGCGACGCCGGTTCGAGATCACCGGGCGCGCGGGCCGCGGTGAACCAGGAGTCGCGCTGCAACGTACCGTCCTGCTCGCCGACCACCGCGCAACCGACGTGATGCCGGGAGCTGCGATAGCCGCCGAAGAAGCCCGCCGTATTCGCGTAGACGAACTCGGACTCGCCGCTGGCCACCGTGGCGCCTTCGCTGTTGGTCAGGCGCCGGTCGACCGCGAGTGCGGCGCGCTCCGCGTCGCGACCCAGCGCGATTGCCTCGTCGATCGGAAGATCCCAGGGGTGATAGAGGTCGAGGTCGGACCAGACGTGGGCCAGGCGCGCCGCATCGGCGAGCCCTGCCGCGGGATCGTCGGCCGTATAGCGGGCGATGGTCACTGCCTTGTCGACCGTCGCGGCGATGGCTGCGGTGGAAAAATCGGCGGTGCTCGCGTGTCCGCGACGCTGTCCGACGAAAATGGTGACGCTCACCGCCTTGTCACGGTGATAGGCGATCGTCTCCACCTCGCCGTGGCGCACCGTCACGTCCTGCCCGACCCCTTGCGAGACTTCGGTTTCGGCAGCCGTGGCGCCGCGTTGCCGCGCGGCCTCGAGCACCTGCGTGGCGACGCGCTCCAGATCCGCGGTGGCGACCGGAAACGTCCGGCGAGTCGCAGGCGACCGCTCATCACCGGCAAGCTCGGGGGCACGTACGACAGGCGACTCGGTCATGGGGCGGGATGGGGGAGATCGCACATCGGCGACAGCTTCGGCATTCGTCGGCGGCCGCGAGAACAAAACGATGGCACGCCGAACCGCTTTCGACGTGCGCGCAATCGATTGGCGCGGCAAGGAGCCCGCGGCGGCCGGGCAGCGGTTATCATAGCAAAGGGCGGCGGCGTTCTTCATCGGGCTGCCCTTTCCCACTCCATGCCTCGAACGCCAGCGTCGCGCGACGCATCCGCTCTTTCTCCCGGCGATGTCTCCACGGCCGACCGGCCGTCGAAGACGCGCCGCAAGGTGGCGATGCACGAACTGCAGGATCTCGGCGAGGCGCTCGTCGCACTCGATCCCGTGCGCATCGCCGAACTCGACCTCCCCGAGCGCCTTGCCGACGCCGTCGGCGAAGCGCGCGCGACGCGTACCCATGAGGGGCGGCGGCGCGCGCTGCAATACGTGGGCAAGCTCATGCGCGACATCGACGCCGAGCCGATCCGCGCCGCGCTCGCCCGTTTCGCGCACGGCCAGCCGACCGACGCCGCCGAAGTCGCCGCTGCCGAGCGCTGGCGCGAGGCGCTCCTGCGCGACGATGACGCACTCGACCGCCTCGCCGCCGAGTTTCCGGCGGTCGATCGCCGCGCCATCGCCACGCTCGTGCGCGACGCCCGCGTCGAGCGCGCGCGCGGCGGTCCGCCGCATCGCTACCGCGCGCTCTTCCGCCACCTGCGATCGCTCGCGACCGCGCCGGCGGCCAACGCCGTGGCGGCGCCGGAGCAGCCGTGAACGCTGCCGCCGCCCTGCGCATCGGCCTCGTCTCGGTATCCGATCGTGCCTTCGCCGGCGTGTACGAGGACCGCGGGCTGCCCGGCTTGCGCGAGTGGTTCGCCGCGGCGCTGAAGACACCCTGGGAGGTCGTCCAGCGCCTCATCGCCGACGAGCAGGCGGCGATCGAGCGCACGCTCGTCGACCTCGTCGACCGTGAAGGCTGTCAACTCGTGCTGACCACCGGCGGCACCGGCCCGGCGCCGCGCGACGTGACGCCGGAGGCGACGCTCGCCGTCGCGCACAAGGTGCTGCCGGGCTTCGGCGAGCGGATGCGCGCGGTGAGCCTCCAGTACGTGCCGACCGCGATCCTCTCGCGGCAGGTCGGCGTCGTCCGCGGCGGCGCGCTCATCCTGAACCTCCCGGGCCAGCCCAAGGCGATCAAGGAAACGCTCGACGGGATCTTTCCTGCCGTCCCCTACTGCATCGACCTGATTGGCGGGCCGTACATCGAGACGCACGACGCCGTGTGCAAGGCGTTCCGGCCGAAGAGCGCGCAGCGTGCGTCAGGCATCGTCGCGCAATAGCGCGGTGCGCGCCGCCGGATCCTGGCGGTAGAAGCGGGTGAAGAGCGCGTAGACGTCGGGATACTCGCGGCGCAGCAGGGCGGGCTCGACGAAGAACACCTCGGAGAGCACGGCGAAGAACTCCGCCGGGTTCTCCGCCGCGTACGGGTCGATCGCCGTGCGCGCGCCACGCGCGACCTTGCGCGCGAAGTCGGCAAACGCCCGCTGCATCGTTGCCTGCCACACGTCGGGCGCGAGTTCCGGTGGCAGCGGCGGACAGCCGTTCGCGCTGCCGTTGCGCATGTCGATCTTGTGCGCGAACTCGTGGATGACGAGATTCATGCCGGTGGCGTCCCAGTCCTGGCTCGCCTCGACGTCGGCCCACGACAGGATCACCGGCCCGCGCTCCATCGCCTCGCCGGCGAGCGGGTCGTCGTTGACGTGCACCACGCCCGCTTCGTCCTCCCACTCCCAGCGCGGCACGAATTCGTCGGGATACACGACCACGCTCTCGAAGCCGTCGTAGCAATCAGGATCGAGTTCGAGCGCGAGCACGCAGGCCTGCAAGGCGATGATCACGCGCTGCAGCGGCGTCACCGCGTGTCCCCCGGCGCCGACGATGCTCTTGGCGTCGAGAAAGAGCACGACCTTGTCGCGCAGCCGTTCGAGCTCGGCCTCGGTGTAGATCGCGAGGAACGGCAGCGCGGCCAGCGCCTCGCGCCACAGCGCATCGGGGATCGCCAGCGAGCGCAGCGTGCGGTCACGACGCCAACGACGGAGCGCCTCGAACATGCGTGGGACCGCTCAGCCCGCGTCCGACGGCGCCGCGGTGTCGTCGCCACTGCTCGCCGACGTGACGAGCATCCGCTGCCCGTCGTCGTCCGGCAGCGCCTCGACGTCGCGCAATCGCCGGGAGATCGCGCGGCTGCGCACGCCGGTCTCGTCGAGGGTGCGACTCGCCTGGTCGACCTTCTCCTTGGCCTTCGCGATGTGCTCCCCGAGCTTGCCGAATTCGGTCTTGACCGCGGCCAGCACGCGCCACACCTCGTGCGATCGCTGCTCGATGGCGAGCGTGCGAAAGCCGAGCTGGAGGCTGTTGAGGAGCGCCAGGACATTGGTGGGGCCGACGAGCGTCACCCGGTGCTCGCGCTGGAGCAACTCGGCGAGTCCCGGCCGCGCCATCATCTCCGCGTACAGGCCCTCGGTCGGCACGAAGAGCACCGCGAAATCGGTGGTGTACGGCGGCGCGACGTACTTTGCGCGAATCGTCCTCGCCTCTGCCTTGAGACGTTCGGCGAGCGTCTTGCGGGCGAACTCCGCAGCCGGCGCGTCGGCACGTTCGAGCGCCTCCTGCAGGCGTTGCCATTCGTCGAGCGGGAACTTGGCGTCGATGGGCAGCCAGCACGGCAGCGCATCGTCGCCGCGACCGGGCAGGCGAATGGCGAACTCGACGCGCTGGCCGGAGCCCGGGATCGTTTCGACGTTGGCCGCGTATTGCGACGCGGCGAGCGCTTCGGCGAGGAGTGCGGCGAGCTGCACTTCGCCCCAGGTACCGCGCGTCTTGACGTTGGCGAGCACGCGTTTCAGGTCACCCACGCCGATCGCGAGCGAGTGCATCTCGCCGAGGCCGCGGTGCACCTGCTCGAGCCGCTCCGAGACGAGTCGAAACGACTCACCCAAACGCTGTTCGAGCGTGGCGGAGAGCTTCTCGTCGACGGTCGTCCGCATCTGTTCCAGCCGCTGCGCATTGTCGTCACGCAAGGCATCGAGGCGGCGTTCGACGGTGCTGCGCATGGCGTCGAGACGCTCCTCGTTGGAGTGCGTGAGCGTCGTGATCTGCTCGCCGAAGCGGCCCATCGCCGCCCCCAGCTCGGTACGCAGCCCCACCCCCGCCTGGCCTTGCTCGCTGCGCGCATTGGCGAGGTCCTGGCGGATGTCGCGCTCCACGTTGGCGAGTTGCGCGGTGACGGCATCGATGCGCGCGCGCATCTCGACCGACTCGCGAAGCGCCTCGCGCAACTCCTCACGGCGCGCACCCGCGAGCCCGATCGTGCGCACGAGGACGGCCACCACCAGCACCACGACGCCGGCCAGAACCGCGAGGTTCGCGATGAGCCACGGCTCGTTCATGGTGCGCCGGGTACAGGTGATGCGTGCGCCGCATCGGCCTGCGCGGTGAGGGCGAGAGTCGCGAACGTCGCCAGCCAGTGCGCGCCACCGTAATCGTCGCTGGCGACGCCGGCGAGGCCGGCGGCGAGGTGCAGCGCGGCGAGGTGCGACAGCGGCGCCACGCGCGCATCGTTGGGCCGCAACGCAGCGACGATGCCGCGCAGGTTCCAGGCGCGCGCGAGGTTCAGGCCGTCCAGGTGCACGAGCTGGCCGTCGCTGCGCTCATCGACGAGCGCCGGCGCCAGGAGTGCGACCGCACCGTCACCGTCGAGAGCGGGAAGGCATGCCGCGAGCCACGCATCGTAGACCTCGGGAGCGAGCACGCGCCGCATGCAATCGGCTTCCATCAAGGCCGGCGACAGGAAGTCGCTGCCGGAGGGTTCCCACCGCACGGGGACGTCGCAATCGTCCACGAACCAGCGCTGCGCGGCATCGGTGCAGGTATTCGCCAGCGCACGTTGTCCGCTCGCCCGCGCCCAGTCGAGGGCGAAGGCGAGGCCGAAGGCGCTGTTGGCGTGCAGCCCGTGCCGGATCGCGTAGCGCTGCCGCGGCAGGTACTCGAGGTAGCCGGCGACGATCACTTCGACCAGAGGACGCAGCGTGCGCTGCCAGCGTGCCGCGGACTCGTCCGTGGCGCGGGCGAGCTCGTGGGCGAGCTCGAGGAGCCACGCCCAGCCGTACGTCCGCTCGAAGCCGCGCGCGAGCGGCCGAGCGCAATACGCGCACTCGGCGGCGATGTTCGCCGGCGTCAAGTGTGCGTCGAAGATCGCCTCGATGGCCCCGACCACGGGGAGGAACGGAAAGAGTCGTCGCACGCGGGCGAGCAGCCAGTGCATATGCACGCACGAATGCCAGTCGAAGCTGCCGTAGAAGGCCGGATGCAACTGGCGTGGTCCCTGCACGTCGTCGGGCCCGCCCAGCACGTGATCCTGCTTTGCCGGATACTCGCGCACGACGTTGCCGAGGGCGATGCGCGCGAACGCCGCCGCCTGCTCGGTCGACAAGAGATCGGCGGTCGCGCTCATCCGGATCGCCCCGCGCCTGGCTCCGCGCCGCCGCGTCGCATCAGCAGCGCGTGATCCGGCACGACGAGTGCGGCCACCTGCGCGGTGGGGACGAACGAGCGAAGCTCGAGGGCGAGCGCGGGATCGGGATGCGCCACGCCGTGGCGGTTGAGCCAGATCGCGCGGATGCCGGCGGCGTTCGCCCCGAGCACGTCGGCGTGCCACGCATCGCCGACCATCACCACCTCGTGCGCCTCGCAACGCACGCGGTCGAGGGCGGCACGAAAGATCCGCGGGTCCGGTTTCGCCGCACCCACCGCCTCCGAGGTAACGAGGGCATCGACATGCGACGCGAAGCCGAACGACGTGAGCTTTTCCTCCTGTTCGGCAACGGTATTGTTGGTCACCACGACGATGCGCAGTCGCTCTCGCAGCCGAACGACGAGATCGAGCGCGCCGTCGACTGCGCGGCGATTCGCCTGGTAGACGCGCCGGTGCAGTTCGGCGGCGGCAGCGGCATGGCGCGCATCGGCGCCGGCGAACGCGAAGAGCCGCCGGTAGCGCTCGATGCGCGCTTCGCCAGCCGTACGCACGCCGATCGCGACGTCGTGATGGAGGTCCTCGAGGACGTGCTGGTGCTCGGCCGCGAGCGCCTCGGCGCCGACGGCGTGAAGCGCCGCGAAGCGCTCGCGCACGCCGGCCAGCGCCGCCTGCGCCGCGTGATGGTGGTCGACGAGGGTGTCGTCGAGATCGAAGAAGACTGCGCGGATCATGACCGCACGATCATACCGGGGCGCAGGTCGGGCGAGCGTACCGCCGGCTACGCCGCGCAGGTCTCCCCCACACTCGCGAGGCTACGCCGCTTCACGGCTCGCCTTCTTGCGCTCATGCTCCTTCAGGTGCCGCTTGCGGATGCGGATCGACTTCGGGGTGATCTCGACCAACTCGTCGTCGGCGATGAACTCCACCGCGTACTCGAGCGTGAGCGCGATCGGTGGCGTCAGCGCGATCGCCTCGTCCTTGCCCGAGGCGCGGATGTTGGTGAGCTGCTTGCCCTTGATGGGGTTGACCACGAGGTCATTGTCCCGGCTGTGAATGCCGATGATCATGCCTTCGTACAGCGGCTCGCCCGGCGACACGAACATGCGTCCGCGCTCCTGCAGCTTCCACAGCGCATACGCAACCGCCGCACCGTCCTCGGCCGACACCAGCACACCATTGCGACGCTCGGGAATGTCGCCCTTCACCGGCGCGTAGGCGTCGAAGACGTGGCTCATGAGCCCGGTGCCGCGGGTCAGGTTCATGAACTCGCCCTGGAAGCCGATGAGCCCGCGCGCCGGCACCCGGTATTCGAGCCGTGTGCGACCCTGGGAGTCGGATTCCATGTGCGTCAAGTCGGCGCG
>JADZAQ010000092.1 GCA_020852555.1 Burkholderiales bacterium | reverse complement strand
TCGCCGACCAGGCGCGCACGATCCGCATTCCGGTGCACATGATCGAGACGATCAACAAGATGAACCGGATCAGCCGCCAGATCCTGCAGGAGACCGGCGCCGAGCCCGACCCGGCGACGCTCGCGGTCAAGATGGAGATGCCCGAGGACAAGATCCGCAAGATCCTCAAGATCTCCAAGGAGCCGATCTCGATGGAGACGCCGATCGGCGACGACGACGACTCGCATCTCGGCGACTTCATCGAGGACCAGTCGACCGTGGCGCCTTCCGACGCGGCGGTCAACGCAAGCCTGCGCGACGTGTGCAAGGACATCCTCGACACGCTGACGCCGCGCGAGGCGAAGGTGCTGCGCATGCGCTTCGGCATCGAGATGAACACCGACCACACGCTCGAGGAAGTCGGCAAGCAATTCGACGTCACCCGCGAGCGCATCCGCCAGATCGAGGCGAAAGCGCTGCGCAAGCTGCGCCACCCGTCGCGGTCGGAGAAGCTCCGCAGCTTCCTCGAGGGCGAATGAACCTGCGCCGGGTCCCCCACACTCCTCACGCGAAGGACCGTCGTATGCCGCTGCGCCACCTCGCCATCGCCGCCGTCACGGCCGTCGCTGCCGCCGGCTGCACCACGCAAGGCCCCAAGCCGTTCACGACCGCGACCGAATGCTTCTTTCCCGCCTGCGCGATCGACGTCGCGGTCGTCGACGACGGACGCGGCGGCAAGAAGCTCGCGCTCACCGACGACGGCAACGTGCAGATGGGGACCCGTCAGAAGGTGGTCGCGATCGTGTGGAATCTGCGGACGCCGGGGTACGAGTTCCGCGGCGACAGCGTGGAACCGCACACCCGGCGCAGCGCGCCCGGCGCGCCGAACACCGCCAGCGGCGTCTGGGCCCAGGAGATCATCCCGCACGCCTACTGGTCGGACAACATCTCGGTGACGAACATGAACAACGAGCGCCGCCCGCTGCACTACGACCTCACGGTCTATCCGATGCGCGGCACGCCGGGGGCGCCGCTCAGCGCGAGCGCCACGATCATGAACGATCCGTGTCCGAACATGGGCACGGCCTGCCGCTAGAGATTAACGACCCCCACGCTCGCTTCGCTCGCTGCCCCCACGGGGGGCGCAGTCAGCGGCTTGGGGCGGCCCGGCGCCGCTGACGGTGAACCACCCCCGCGCTCGCGTCAGGCGAGCAGCAGGACCGGCACGGCGCTCGCCGCCACGACCTTCTGCGCGACCGAGCCCAGCAGGAGCTTTTCGAGCGCCGAGTGCCCGTGGCGCCCGATGGCGACGAGATCGCCCTTCCATTCGCCGGTGAATGCGACGATCTCCTGCGCGGGATCACCGACGCGGCGCACCTTCTCGAAGCTCACCCCGACCCCCTCGAGGAGCGCCGCCCCGGGGGCGAGTGCGGCGTTGGACTCGTCGTCGTAGTAGCGCTGCGCCGCATCGGTGCCGATCCACGCGACCGCGCGGGAATACGGGATCTTCTCGTGCACGTGGATGAGCGCGAGCACGGCCGGCTCCTTGAACCACGCGAGGAGCGGCAGCAATTCCTCGATCGCGGTGAGCGAAGCCTTGGAGCCATCGGTAGGGACGACGATGCGCATGATCGAATCCTCGTTGGACGTCCGGAAAAGATGCGGTTACCGAGGTCGATTATAGGGTGCCGTGGTGCGCGCGGTGCGACGAGTCGCAACGAAAGTGACCGCCCTCGCGGGCCGCGCGGGCGGCTGCCGCCGCGCCGCGGCTGGCAAGCTATAGCACCAGCGTCACCACCACCTGATCCGGGTCGTCGCGATCGTCGGCGACGGTGAAGCCCAGGCTCTGCGTGAAGCGGATCATGCGCTGGTTGGCGCGCAGCACCGATCCTTCGAGCCGGCGCAGGCCGCGCACCCGGGCGCGAGCGATGAGTGCCTGCATGAGCGCGTGCCCGACACCACGGCCCTGCCACGCATCGGCGGTGACGATCGCGAACTCCGCACTCTCATGGTCGAGATTGGCGATGAACCGCGCCACGCCGACGATCGCCTGCCCCCCTTCGACCGCCGGATCGGGCGCCAGCGCCAGCAGCGCCAGTTCGCGATCGTAGTCGACCTGGGTGAAGCGGCCGAGCATCGCCGGCGTGATCTCGTGCATCCGGTAGAAGAACCGGAAATAGCGCGTCTCCTCGGAGAGGCCCTCGACGAAACGGCGCTCGAGCTCGGCATCCTCCGGGCGTACCGGCCGCAATGCGAGGACGGTGCCGTCGCGCAGTTTGAGCGTCCCCTCGAGCTCGGTCGGGTACGGGTGGATCGCCATGTGCGCGTAGCCCTGCGCCGGCAGCCGTGACGGATCGACGCGCACCCGCGCCCGGCCCACTCGAGCGCTGCCGCGCACCACCAGCACCGGGTCGAGCGCCACCGCCTGCACCCACGGCAGCGCGCAGGCGAGTGCGGAGACCTGCTGCACGAGGTGCACCAGCGCATCGTGTGGCGTGATCGCCGCCGCCGTCAGCAGGTCGCGAGCGAGCCGCCGATTGAGCGGCGCCAGCATCACCGCACGGTGCCGGGGGGCGGCGACCCCGCGCGTGCTGGAGCCCGCCGCGATCACCGGACCGAACGCGGCGTCGGTGGCCAGGGTGAGCGCACAGGCGCCCGCCTCGCCGACCGGCGGCGCCGATTGCACCACGATCCGCGACACCGCTCGCCGGGCCAGCAGCCCCGCGATCGCCACCAGTTCCTTCCAGGCGCGGGCGAGCGCGCGACCGTGGGCAAGGCCGGTACGTTCGAACGGCGCCGTCTCGCCCTCGACGGTGAGCGCCACCGGATAGCCGAGTTCGCGTGCGGCGGCCTGCGCTTCGGCGAGCGTATGCACCGTGGCGAGCGGCGCGGTGGCGATGCCGAAGGCCGCGAGCAAACGCCGCGTCGGCGCTGGCGGGAGCACCCCGTGCCGCTCGCGCTCGGCCCAGCGCCGCACCTCTTCGGCGGCAGCGAGATCCGCGGGCTTCGGATCGGCGTGCGACGACGCCACTTCGAGCAGCCACTCCTGATTGCGCCGGTACGTCGCCAGGAACGAGAACGCCTCCACGGCGATCTCCGGCGTGTAGTAGTTCGCGACGCGGCCCACCGCGAGCGCCTCCTGTACCGGTGGACGCACGAGCGCGCCGAGCCACGCGCCGAGCACCGGCTTGTCGGCGTCACGCGCCACGGCGGCAACCGCTCGCGCCGCATCGACGGCGCTCACCACCGGGCGCGGCACGTGCAACGCGACGACGGCATCGACACCGGGGTCGGCAAGCACGACTTCCACCGCGCCCGCGAAGCGCGACGCCGAAGCGTCGCCGCGCACGTCGACCGGATTGCGACGACGCATGCCGACCGGGAGCACGCGATCGAGCGCCTCGAGGGTCGCCGGCGCCAGGGTCGCGAGCAGCACACCGGCGTCGTGCGCCGCATCGGCGGCGAGCACGCCGGGCCCGTGACCGTTGGAGACGATGGCGAGGCGGTCACCGCGCGGGATGCGGCCCACCGAGAGGATGCGCGCCGCCGAGAAGAGTTGCGCGTAGGTGCGCACGCGCACCGTCCCGGCGCGCTCGAGTGCCGCCTCGAATACCGCATCGGGGGCGATCACCGGTTCGCCCAGCGCATCCTCGACCAGCGCCGCTTCCGCGTAGCGACCGGCCTTGAGCACCACCACCGGCTTGATGCGTGCGGCCTGCCGCAGCGCCGACATGAACAGGCGCGTGTCCTTGATGGTCTCCACATACAGCAGGATGCCGTCGGTCTGCCGATCGTGGACCAGCGCCTCGAGCACCTCGCCGAAACCCACGTCGATGCTGCCGCCCAGGGAGGTCACCGTGGAAAAACCGATGGGCAGCGGTGCGGCGAAGTCGAGCAGCGCAGTGCATACCGCCCCCGATTGCGCCACCAGCGCGAGGCGCCCCGGACCCGCGCTGGGCGCACAGAATGTCGCGTTGAGATGAAGATCGGTCCGGATCACGCCGAACGCGCCCGGACCGATGAGGCGAATCCCGTTGGCGCGCGCGGCCCGCAGCAGGTCGCGGTGCCACGCCGCCGTTTGCTCCTGACCGGCATCGATGAACGACAGCAGCGCGGCGCTGCGCAGGCAGCCCTTCGCCTGCTCGAGAATGCCCGGCGCCGCAGCTGCGGGTGCCGCGACGATCGCCAGGTCGATGGGTTCGCCGACGTCGGCGATCGATCGCCAGCAGCGCCGACCGAGGACCGTGCGATGCTTGGGATTGACGGCGTAGAGCGGACCGTCGAAACCGCCGGCAGTGAGATTCTCCAGCACCGTCCGCCCGAGCGAACCGGCGCGCTCCGATGCGCCGACGAGCGCCACCGAGCGGGGCGCGAGCAGGGGAGCGAGGGCGTGGCGCACGGTGCGTGACGATCGTGGTCGGCGGCTGACGCGGGCAGCCTAGCACGGAGCGCACTCGACTCCACTCGCCGCCCGCGGCCCTCGCGCGCGAAGGGCCGGTGCGGGGACTCCGCGCTTCCGCACCGCGATCGACCGACGCCGCTTCGCTATACTGCGCGCCGATGCTGCCGGGGCCTGTAGCTCAGTCGGTTAGAGCAGGGGACTCATAATCCCTTGGTCGCTGGTTCGAGTCCAGCCGGGCCCACTCCCGTCCACGATGGCGAGGCTTGCGTCGATGCGCGCTCCGCGGGTCCGGAGCGCACCCGGCCAAGGCGACCGTGCCGATCGCGGCGCGGTCGCAATTGACGCGATGCACGGCGCCCGCGCATCATCCGGGCCAACCTCTCGCACCCGCCCTGCATGGAGCACACCCCGTTAGCCTGGATCGGCCTCGCCGGGATCAATCCCGACGACAATGCGCGCGCCCGCCGCTGGCAACAGCGCCTCCACTGGTCCATGGTCGGCATCGCGCTGCTGTCGGTGCCCGCCTACCTCCTGTCGACGTCCGAGTTGCACCCGTTCTGGCACACGGTCGCGTCGCTGCTCGATGTCGTGATCCTCGCCGCGTTCCTGGGCGAGCTCGTCTGGATGATGTGGCTGTCGAGCCAGCCCGTCCGCTATCTCCTCGAGAACTGGCTCAACGTGATCATCGTCCTCGGCGCCGCTGCCGCGGTCCTCGGTGCCGCGACCGAATGGATCGCCGTGGTGCGCGCGATGCGCGCCGCGGTCGCCATCCTCGTCGTGGTGCGCACCGCCACCGAATTCCGCATCCTCTTCACGCGCAAGGGCGCACCGATGCTGGTCGGCGTCGCCGTGCTCACCGTGGTGGTCCTGGGCGCGCTCTTCTTCTGGCTCGATCCGCGAATCCACACTTTCGCCGACGGCCTGTGGCTCACCTTCATCACCGGCGCCACCGTGGGCTACGGCGACATCGTCCCGTCGACGAACGCCACCCGTCTGCTGGCGGCGCTCACCGTGCTGGTCGGCGTCGCCCTGATGACGCTGTTCACCGGCAACGTCGTCGCGCTCGTCATGGGCGGCGAGGAGACGCGCCTGCGCGAAGCGCTGCAACGCGATCTTGTCGAGTTGCGCGCCGAGATCCACACGCTGCTCGACGCGCGCGAGCTGCGGCGCACCACCGAGCTCATCGAGGAGTTGCAGCGCTTGCGCGGCGAGATCGAATGGGTGCGTGCCCAATTGCGCGGCGAGTCGCCACCCGCAGCCCGCGACCCACCGCTCTAGTCGCGGTCGCACTGCGCACCGGTCGCGCGGCGCCCTCGTCGGCCACCTATTCGCCCGCTGACGACCGCTGGCGGCGTGCCCGCCACCGACGCAGGTGCAATCCGGCGGCAACCACGGCGACCACCACGACGACGACGATGACGAGATCGCGCTCGCCGCGCACGACGTTGCCCAGGATGCGGTCGGCGGCCTTGCCGAACGCCCATCCGGCGCCGACCCAGCACACGCTCCAGAGCACCGCACCCACCACGTTGAAGAGCGCGAACGTGGATAACGGCAGGCGGGTCGTGCCGATGATGGCCGGACCGGCGGTGCGCACCCCCCACATGAAGCGCACCGCGATGACCGCGACGGCCGGATGCCGCTCGATCAGCGCGCGCACGCCGTGCGCGGCCGGCGCGAAGCGCGGGAAACGCTCGAAGAGGCGCGTCCCGTAGTGCCGACCGATGAGGAAGAAGACGACGTCACCGACCGTGGCACCGACCGCTCCCACCAGCACCACGACCGGCAAGGCGAGGTAGCCGCGGTGCGCGGCCACTCCCGAGAGGACGAGGAGCGTCTCGCCCTCGAGGAGCGTCCCCGCGAAGACCGCGATGTAGCCGTAGTGCGCGATGAGGGCCGCGTAGTCCATGCC
>JADZAQ010000091.1 GCA_020852555.1 Burkholderiales bacterium | reverse complement strand
CTGCGCTTTTCTGGAATTCAGCAGCGCCCGAATGTCAGTGGTGACTATCGGCGTGCGGCGCTAGGGAACTGGCGGAGAGCGAGGGATTCGAACCCCCGATAGGTTGCCCTATACCTGATTTCGAGTCAGGCGCCTTCGACCACTCGGCCAGCTCTCCGCGTAGCCGGGCATTGTAGCGCATAGGGGCGGTCGGTTGCAGCGCTCGTGGTATGCCGTCGCCCCCGCCGCCTGCGGTCGCGCCGATCGTCGCGTCACCGCAACCCGGCAGGCCGTGGCGGATGGTCGAGTTCGATACGCAATGACCACTCGCCATCCGCGGCCACCCACCAGACGCGGCGCCGCGCGATGAAGGTGACGACGCGGTCGTTACCTCGCATTTCGATATGATCGTCGATCTGGGCGCCCGCCGGCAGCGTGAGTGACGCCTGCGCGGCACCGATGCCGCGGCGACGCCCTTCATCGAGGGCGGCGGTGGTCCACGCCGTCTGCGTTCGCGTGGGCTGCGGCGTGATGGTCATGGTCGAACCTCGATCGTAGGATGGGAGCGGCGCGGCGACGCGTTTGCCGGCGCTACGTAGCCGGACGGCGGCGGTCACGTCACTGTGCAAAGGAGAGAACCATGCTCATAACACGCCAGGCCAAAGCCGTGCTGACCCTCGGGCTCGGCCTCTTCGCCTTCCTGGTCACCTTCAACAACATCACCGATTACGGATCGAATTTCGCCTTCGTCCAGCACGTGCTCAGTATGGACACGACGTTCCCGGGGAACGCGCTCATGTACCGCTCGATCACTACGCCGGCGCTGTCGCACACCGGCTATTGGATCATCATCTTCGGCGAGGGCCTGTGCTGCGTGCTGCTGCTCATCGGCGCCGCGGCGCTGTGGCGCGCGCGACGAGCGCCGAGCGTCGAATTCGAGAACGCCAAGAAGTGGGCGATCGCCGGGGCGACGGTGGGGTTCCTCGTGTGGTTCTTCGGTTTCATGGTGATCGGCGCCGAGTGGTTCGCGATGTGGCAATCGAAGACCTGGAACGGCGAGCACCAACCAAACCGGACCTCCGCAAAAAAAACGGGGACCACCAGGGCCCCCATGGGTCTTGCATCGTGCGATGTATCGGCGTGACTTTGTTCGTGCCGCAGGATTCGCGTCCCGCGTTCGTTCTTCGCGCTCCGCCCCGTGACGAGCCCGCAGCGGGCTTGCTCGGATCGCCTTCTTTTCGCTCCAGCCTCCTCCTGCAAACCGCGTCGTGCAGCGGTCCCTGCCACCCCGCGAAGGCTTGATTGCCGCCTCCGCTCCCTCCCGACGTCCAAGATTGCCGGGGAAACCCGGCGAGCGGGCGCGATTGTCCCACTTCGTTCTCTGCCTCGCAACCTGGATTTGCACTATCGCAGTGCAGCAAGTGCGAAAATGGTGCGCATCGGCGACCCGGCGATGACCGCATAGCACGTCTGCGCGCGGCGGGGCATGACCTTCCGCAAGTCTTGCGCGACACGCGCTCTGCTACCATCTTCGCGGGATACGAGCACCATGGCAACCATCATTCCATTGCGGGATCTGCGCAGCGACGCGCGCGAAACTGAACTGGCGACGCTCGTCCGTGACGCCGCGGGTCAACCCGAGGCCGCAGGACCGATCGAGGATATGCGCGGGCGGCCGCTCGCCGACCTGCGCATCTCGGTCACCGATCGCTGCAATTTCCGTTGCGTGTACTGCATGCCGAAGGATGTCTTCGGCCGCGATCATGCGTTCCTGCCGCACGCGGCGTTGCTTACCTTCGAGGAGATCACGCGCGTGGCGCGGGTCTTCGTCGGCCTCGGCGTGCGCAAGATCCGTTTGACGGGAGGCGAGCCGTTGCTGCGGCGCCGGATCGAGCACCTGGTGGAGATGCTGCGCGCCATCGGGGACGACCTCGACCTCACGCTGACTACCAACGGCGCGCTGCTCGCCCGCAAGGCGCGCGACCTCAAGGCGGCGGGATTGTCGCGCGTCACGGTGAGCCTCGACTCGCTCGACGATGCGACGTTCCGTGCCATGAACGACGTCGACTTTCCGGTCGCGAGCGTGCTCGAGGGCATCGATGCCGCTGCGATGGCGGGCCTCACACCGCTCAAGGTGAACATGGTGGTCAAGCGCGGTGCCAACGACGCCTCGATCGTGCCGATGGCGCGGCACTTTCGCGGCACCGGTCACATCGTGCGCTTCATCGAATACATGGACGTCGGCGCCACCAACGGCTGGCGCATGGACGACGTGGTGCCCGCCCGCGAGATCATCGCGCGCATCGGCGCGACGTTGCCGCTCGCTCCCGCCGATCCGCACTACCGCGGCGAAGTCGCGGAGCGCTGGCGCTACGCCGATGGCAGCGGCGAGATCGGCGTGATCGCCTCGGTCACCCAGGCGTTCTGCCACGATTGCACGCGCGCGCGCCTGTCCACCGAAGGGCGGCTCTTCACCTGCCTCTTCGCCAACACGGGCTTCGATCTGCGCGAGATCGTGCGTGCCGGTAATGACGACGAAGCGCTGCGCCGGGCGATCGCGGTGGTCTGGCGGCAGCGCAGCGATCACTACTCGGAGCTGCGCACCGAGGCCACCGCGAAGTCCCCCAAGATCGAGATGAGCTACATCGGCGGTTAACGGGGTATGGCGCTGCACGCCGCGATTCCACGCGAAGCAATCACCGGCGCGGTGCTGGCGGGGGGACGCGGCCAGCGCATGGACGGTGCCGACAAGGGCCTCCTGCCGCTTGGCGACGCGCCGCTCGTCGCGCACGTCCTCGGGCGGCTCGTTCCGCAGGTCGGCACCGTCGTGATCAGCGCCAATCGCAACCGCGAACGCTACGCCGCCTTCGGATATCCGGTCGCGGTCGACGCGGTCGGCGACTTCGCCGGCCCGCTCGCCGGCATCCACGCGGCGCTCCGCTGCGCGACGACGCGCTACGTCGTCACCGTGCCCTGCGACGCACCGTACCTCCCCGCCGATCTCGTGGCGCATCTCGCATCCGCACTCGGCGCAGTGGACGACGCACGCGCCGCGGTGGCGCGCACCGCTGCACGAACGCAACCGGTGTTCGCGCTCTACGACCGGCCGGCCGTGATCGCGAATCTCGACGCCTGCCTGCGTAGCGGCGGCCGCAAGGTCGACGCCTGGCAGGCCACGCTCGCGCGGGTGCTCGTCGATTTCGCCGACGCCACGGCATTTCGCAACCTCAACACGCCGGAAGAGCTCGCGGCGGCGGCATCGTGAGCGGTGCGGTGTGGCTCACCGCACCGCGGCTCGCCACGCTCGCGACCGGGCGCGCAAACAATTTCGATCTCCTGCGCCTCCTGGCCGCCGGGTTCGTCGTCCTCTTCCACTGTTACGCGCTCACCGGGCGCTGGACCGATGAGCCCTTGTGGAACCTCGCGCACGAGCTCAATTTCGGTTCGATCGGCGTCAAGATCTTCTTCGTGATCTCGGGCTTCCTCGTCACGCGCAGCTGGCTGCGCCGCGCGTCGGTGCCGTCGTTCGTGACCGCACGCGTGCTGCGCATCTATCCGGCGCTCGTCGCGGCGACGCTGTTCACGATCATCCTCGCGGGACTGTCGAGTCCACTCGTCTGGGCGAGCTTTCTTGCCGATCCGGCGACGCTCGACTTCGCGTGGCGGGTGGCGACGGGCTGGCGGATCGTCGACCAACTGCCGGGCGCCTTTGCGCACAATCCCTTCCCTGACGCCGCGAACGGCTCGCTGTGGACGCTGCCGATCGAGCTGCGCTTGTACGCAGTCGTCCTCGTCGCCGGCAGCGCGACTCTCTTGCGACGCCGGCAGGCATGGCTCGCCCTCGTCCTCGGACTGACCGCGCTCTTCGCGGTGCATCCCGACTTCTTTCCGCTCGCCCCCAACACGCTCGTCGTGCGCGAGCTTGCGCTCCTCTTCGGCCTGGGCTCGCTCGCCGCCGTGTGGCACGACGCGCTGCCGATCTCGCTCGTCGCGGCGCTCGTGGCGGTGCTGCTCGTCGCCTGGAATCCGCTGGGCCTCACGCGCGGCGCGTTGCTCTCGCCGCTGCTGGCCTACGTCGTGCTCGTCGCCGCGTACCACCCGGCGGTGCAATGGCCCCGCTTCGACGTCGGCGGCGACTACTCGTACGGCCTGTACGTATACTCGTTCCCGATCCAGCAGACGCTCGTCGAGCGCCTGCCTTCGCTCTCCCCGCTTGCCATGTTCGCGCTGGCGCTGCCGATCTCGCTGGCGGTCGCTGCCGCGTCGTGGCACGGCATCGAGCGCCCAGCCCTAAGGCTCAAGAACCAGCAGGCTCCGCTTCGCGAGGACACGCCATGAATCCACCCGCTTCACTGCGCGACGCCTCCTGCGCCGACGATTACGATCCCAATTCGATGCCGGTGGAGCGGGCGCGCGCGTTGATCCGCCAGTTCCTCTCGCCGGTCACCGCGATCGAGCGGCTGCACGTGCGCGCCGCGCTCGGCCGCGTCCTCGCCGATTCCATCGTGTCGCCGCTCGCGGTCCCGGGTCACGACAATTCGGCGATGGACGGCTGGGCGGTGCGCTTCGCGGACCTCGTGCCCGACGGCGCGACCACGCTGCGCCGGGTCGGCGAGTCGTTCGCCGGTCGGCCGTTCGCCGGCGAAGTGCAGCCAGGTGAAGCCGTGCGCATCTTCACCGGCGCGGTGATGCCGCGCGGCGCCGACACGGTCGTGATGCAGGAGCGGGCGCAGGCGATCGAGGCCGGCGTCACCATCACCGCCGGAGCCGTGACGAAAGCCGGCCAGAACCGGCGTCTTGCCGGCGAGGATCTGGCCACCGGGCAGGTCGTCTTCGAGCGGGGGCAGCCGCTGCGCCCGGCCGAGCTCGGCATGCTGGCGTCGATCGGCATCGCCGAGGTCGGCGTGTACCGCCGCCTGCGGGTGGCGTTCTTCTCCACCGGCGACGAACTGCGTTCAGTCGGCTCGACGCTGCGCGAAGGCGAGATCTACGACAGCAACCGCTACACGCTCTTCGGGATGCTGCAGCGCTTGGGGTGCGAAGCGCTCGACATGGGCGTGGTGCCCGACGTTCCGGCGCGGCTCGAGGCCGCGTTCACGACCGCGGCGGCCAACGCCGACGTGGTGATCACCTCGGGCGGCGTGTCGGTCGGCGAGGCCGATTACGTGAAGATGCTGCTCGACAAGCTGGGCGAGGTCGTGTTCTGGAAGCTCGCCATGAAGCCGGGGCGCCCGCTCGCTTACGGCCGCGTCGGCGGCGCGCACTTCTTCGGCTTGCCGGGCAATCCGGTCGCGGTGATGGTGACGTTCTACGAATTCGTGCGCGACGCGCTGCGCATCCTGCAAGGCGAGCGCGATGTGCAGCCGGTGCCGCGGTTCACGGCGCGGCTCGCCGCGCCGGTCCGCAAGCTGCCGGGCCGGGTCGAGTTCCAGCGCGGGATCCTCGCGCCGACGGCCGACGGCTACGAGGTACGCCCCACCGGCGAGCAAGGATCGGCGATCCTCTCGTCGATGTCGCGCGCCAACTGCTTCATCGTGCTGCCCGTCGCGAGCGGCGACCTGCGGCCCGGGGCGATGGTCGAGGTGCAACTCCTCGAAGGCTTGATCTGACCGGCGTCGGATCAGGCTTCGCCGATACGACGGAACCGATCGTCGCCGAGCATGCGGATTTCGAGTTCGCGCGCTTCGCGGAACACCGCGACGATGGTGGTGAAAAACGACACGACGCGATGGTACGCGGAGTCGCGCGCGCTGATGTGAGCCGTGCGGGTTGCCGTGGAACGCGCGGTGCGGCGCGCGTCGAATTCGACGCTGTGGCTGGTGGCCATGATGATCTCCTTGCTTTGGGTAGGCGCGCCGCGCGCTCGTGGCGCTCGGTACGAGATGAACATAAGGGCTTGCGCGAAACAAAGCCAATCGCCATTTCGAATCGTGCCCATTCGCGGCGCCGATGACGTTGCAATCGCATGACGACGCCGCGTTGCCGGTATCATCGTGGGTTCGCGCTTACCGCTAG
>JADZAQ010000090.1 GCA_020852555.1 Burkholderiales bacterium | reverse complement strand
GTTGCACCATCGAGCACCGGTTCTCGGGTCCGCGCCTGGTGCAGGAAGGCAGCGCGCACCACGGCGAGGGTCATGTCGTGCAGGTGATCGCGCGCCGCTGATCCGCGGCATTACCGGCGACGATGCGGTCGAGATCGATTCACGGGGGACGTGCCCGCGTGGCCGGGTGCAGCGCCATCGTTGGCGCCTCTCGGACGTTCAGCGGAGGCTCTCAGAACGGCGACGGCAGGCCGCGATCGCGCGTCGCGGGCGGCGCGGCCGTGTCGCCGGTCATCTGCGCCGCCTCGATCACCCAGCCGCCGCCCATCGCTTTGTAGATCGCGACGCTCGAGCTGAACGTCGCCGCGCGCACCGCGGCGAGGCTGAGCTCCGCCGGGAAGAGCTGCTGCTCGGCCTGCAGCACGGTGGTGTACGAGGTGTAACCGCCGTCGTATTGCAGGTGCGCGAGCCGCGCGTAGTCCTTGAGCGCGGCGACGAGGCGCTCCTGCGCGACGAGCTGCGCCTGCACTTTCTGGCCGGTGACGAGCGCGGTATCGACCTCGGAGAACGCGTTCTGGATCGCGTAGCGGTAATTGGCGAGCATCGCCTCGCGCGCGCCTTCGGCCTGTGCGACCTGGCCGCTCACCGCGCCGAAGGTGAAGATGGGTCCGACGAGGGTGCCCGCGTAGCTCCACACGCGCGCCGGGCCGGTGAAGAGATCGGCGAGTGCGGCGCTGGCGCTGCCGCCGCCCGCGGTGAGCGAGATCGTCGGAAAGTACAGCGCGCGCGCCGCGCCGATCTGCGCATTGGCGGCGATCAGCTGGTTCTCGGCCTGCACGAGATCGGGTCGCCGGGTCAAAAGCTCCGAGGGCACGCCCGCGGGGACCGCCGGCAGCCCGAGCTCGTAGATCGACTTGCCGCGGGCGACCGGACCCGGATCGCGACCGACGAGCACGCAGAGCGCGAGCTCGGTCTGCGCGATCTGCAGCTCGATCTGCGGGATCTGCGCGGCGGCGGTCTCGTACTGCGAGCGCACCTGCGCGACGTTCATCTGCGAGATCTGGCCGTACTGGAACTGCAGCTCGAACAGGCGCAGCGACTCGCCGTAGGCAGCGAGTGTCTGTCGCGCGATGACGAGCTCCTGGTCGAGCCCGCGCAGCGTGAGGTAATTGGACGCCACACCCGCGACGAGCGAGAGAATCACGCCCTTGCGTGCCTCGTCGGTGGCGAGCAGGTTCGCCCGCGCGGATTCGGAGAGGCGGCGGATGCGGCCCCACAGGTCGAGCTCCCAGCTCGCCGAGAGGAGCGCCTGGTACGCGCTCTGCGGATTGGGCAGGCGCCCGGCGAGTTCGGGCGCCACCCCCGCTTCGCTGCTGCGCGCGCGGCCGGCGCTCGCGTTGTAGCCCACCTGCGGGAACGCCGCCGAGCGCGTCTGGGTGAGGATGCCGGCGGCCTGCTCGACGTTGCCGGCGGCCACCTTCACGCTCTGGTTGTGGGCGAGCGCCTCGGCAATGAGCGCGTCGAGGACGGGGTCGCCGAACTGCTGCCACCAGCGGAGGTTGACCGTGGCGGCCGCATCCTTCGGCGCATAGAGGAACGAGGCTGGGGTCTCGATTGCCGGTCGCGCGTAGTCGGGGCCGACGGTGCAGCCGGCGAGGGCGAGCGGGACGGTGAGCGCCGCGACGACGCGCCGCATGTCCACGTGGACGCCTGGCGGCGTGCTTCGCGCGTCGCGCAAGCGCGGCGTCAATGGCGCGCGCTCACGCATCGGAGCGGGGCCCGTCGTGCGGCGGCGCTGGATCGCTGCCGGGTGCGCCGCCCGCCTCGGCAGACGCATCCCCACCGCGCCCCGCGGCCGCGGTGGCGTGCGTCGCCTCGTCACCATGCCGCTTCCCTTCCTTGCCCTCCTGCATGCGATCGAAGAGATAGAAGAGGAGCGGCACGTAGAGCATGGCGAGCGTCGTCTCGCCCAACATGCCGCCGATGATGCCGGTGCCGATCGAGTGCCGCGCATTGGCGCCGGCGCCGACCGCGAGCGCCAACGGCAGGCAGCCCACGGCAAAGGCGAGCGAGGTCATGATGATCGGCCGCAGGCGCTGCTCGCCGGCGAGGATCGTCGCCTCCATGATCGACTTGCCCTGCTTGCGAAAGTCGATTGCCGCCGAGACGCGCAGCACCGCGTTCTTGGCGCCGAGACCGATGAGCACCAGGAGGCCGATCTGGAAGTAGACGTCGTTGTCGAGCCCGCGCAGGTGATTGGTGAGCAGCGCACCCAGGATGCCGAACGGTACCGCCGACATCACCGCGCCGGGCAGCGTCCAGGACTCGTACTGCGCGGCCAGCACCAGGAAGACGATGACGAAGCCGAATACGAAGGCGAGCCCCGAGGTGCCGCCCGATTGCTTCTCCTCGAAGGCGAGCCCCGACCAGCCGACCGCGTAGCCGGGCGGGAGCACCTGCTTCGCGACGTCCTCCATGGTCCTGATCGCATCGCCCGAGCTGTAGCCCGCCGCCGCGTTGCCGTTGATCTTCGCCGCGGCGAAGCCGTTGAAGTGCGGCAGGACGTCGGGGCCCGATGTCCAGCGCGTGGAGACCAGCGCGGAAAGCGGCACCATCTGGCCCTGGGCATTGCGCGTGTACAGACGCGTCAGGTCGTCCGGGGTCTGCCGGTACGGCGCATCCGATTGCAGGATCACCCACCACACGTTCGAGAACAGGTTGTACTGGCTCACCGCGAGCGAGCCGAACTGCGCCTGAATGGCGCTGTACACGTCCTGGATCGGCACGCCGAGGAGCTGCGCCTTCTCGCGATCGACCTCGGCCTTGAGCTGCTGCGTCGACGCCGAATACGTCGTCGCGAGGCCGGTAAGCTCGGGCCGCTGCCGCGCTGCCTTGAGGAAGTCCTGCAGCACGGCGCCGAGCGCCACCGGGTCGCCGGTGCCGGTGTCCTGGATCCAGAACTCGAAGCCGCCGGTGGTGCCGATGCCGGGAATCGCCGGCGGTGCGATCGGCACCACGATGGCTTCCTCGATCTGGCTCGCCTTCGCATAGAACGCCTGCAGGATCGCGCGGGCATTCTGCGCCTTCGTCGTCGCGAGGTCGGCGTAGCGCTTGTCGAAATCGTCCAGCGTCACGAAGATCGTCGCGGCGTTGGTCTTGAAGCCGCTGTCGAGGAGGCTGTAGCCGGTGACCACGGTACGCGTCTTGACGCCCGGGATCTCCTTGAAGATCGCATCGGCCCGATCGGCGATCGCCTGCGCCCGTGCGAGGCTCGCTGCCTGCGGCATGATGATCGCGGCGAAGGCATAGCCCTGATCCTCATTCGGCACGAAGCTCGTCGGCAGCACCGTGAAGAGGTGGTAGATCGAATACAGGAAGACGGCGAGCAGGACGAGCGCGACCGCTGCGTACTTGATGACGTAGGCCACCGCGGCGCCGAACGCCGCGGTAACCCGATCCACCTGCCGGTTGAACCACGCGAACGGCCCCCGCGCCGGCGGCGGGTTGTGCTTGAGCAGCGCCGCGCACATCGCCGGCGTCACGGTGAGGGCGATGAATCCCGACACCGACACCGAGATGACGATGGTGATCGCGAACTGCTTGTAGAGCTGGCCGGTGGTTCCCGGCAGGAACGCCGCCGGAATGAACACCGAGCACATCACCAGCACCACCGCGACGAGCGAGCTCGCGATCTCGCCCATCGCGCGGATCGTCGCCGGCCGGGGCTCGAGGTGGTGCTGCTGCATGTTGCGCTCCACGTTCTCGACCACGACGATGGCATCGTCGACCACCATGCCGATGGCGAGCACCAGTCCGAACAGCGTGAGCAGGTTGATCGAGAAGCCGAGCGCCAGCATCCCGGTGAAGGTGGCGACGAGCGCGATGACGATCGCGACCGAGCAGATGATCGTGGTGCGGAAGCTCTGCAGGAAGAGGTACACGACGAGGACGACCAGCGCGATCGCCTCGAAGAGCGTCTTGATCACCTCCTTGATCGACAGGCGCACGAAGTCGTTGGTGTCGAGCGCCACCACGTACTCCATCCCGTCCGGAAACTTGTCCTTCATCTGCGCGAGCGTGGCGCGTACCGCTTGCGAGACGGCGAGGCCGTTGGCGCCCGGCTGCTGGTAGACGGCGATGATCGTCGCCGGCGTGCCGTTCATCTGGCTGTCGACGATGTACTGCTGGAGCCCGATCTCGGCGCGCGCGACGTCGCCGACGCGCACGATCGCGCTGCCATCCTGCGATGCGCGCAGGATGATGTTCTCGTACTGCCGCGGGTCGGTGTACTGCGGCTGGGTGACGACCGGAAAGGTGAGCTCCACCGGCCCCGCGTTGGGCTGCTGGCCGATCTGTCCGGCGCCGAAGAGCTGGTTCTGCTGGTTGATCGCGTTGGCGATGTCGGAGGTCGTGATGCCGAGCGACGCCATGCGGTCGGGATTCATCCAGATGCGCATCGCCTGGTTCGGCACCCCCATGATCTGCGCCTGGCCGGCGCCGTTGACGCGCTTCAGCGCCTCCAGGACGTAGACGTTCGCGTAGTTGGCGATGTAGTTGGCGCCGTAGCGACTGTCCTTCGCGTAGATCGCCACCAGCATCATGATCGACGACGACTTCTTCTGCACGTTCACGCCCTGCTGGACGACCGCCGACGGCAGTTGCGGCAGCGCGAGGTTCACCCGGTTTTGCACCTGCACCTGCGCGATGTCGGGATCGGTGTCGAGCGAGAAGTAGATCGTCATCGTGAGCTGGCCGGTCGAGCTCGACGTCGACGTCATGTACAGCATCTTGTCCACGCCGTTGATCTGCTGCTCGATCGGCGCCGCCACCGAATCGGCGAGCGTGCGCGAGTCGGCACCCGGATAGGTGGCGCTCACGGTTACCTGCACCGGGGTGATCGACGGATACTGCGCGACCGGCAGCTGCGTCATCGACACGACGCCGGCGAGAACGATGATGAGCGCGACGACGGCCGCGAAGACCGGTCGCTCGATGAAGAAGCGCGACAGCATCGCCGCCCTACTGCTGCACGCGCAGGTCGACGCGGCGGGCCTGGTCGTCGGTACCCGTGCCGGTGGCGTTCGCCGGCGGTGCGAGCTCGATGCGCCGTGTCTCGATGCCGAGACTCACGAGCTCGTCGCGTACCGCCTGCGCGCGCTTCTTCGCCAGTTCGACGTTGCCCTGCGCGGTGCCGGTGCGGTCGGCGTAGCCGGTGACGATGATCTTGGAGCCGATGCCGACGTAAGCCGCGGCGGCGAGGCGCAGCGTGCGCTGGGCGCCGGTATCGAGCACCGCCGTGCCGCTCGGGAAGTAGACCGATACCGCGGAGGGTGTCGCCGCGGGATAGGGTGCCGGCAGCGGCGTTCCCGCCGCCGCCGCACCGCCCGCCGCGCGGCCGACCGGGGCTCGCGGCGCCGGCGGCACGTAAGGGGTCGCCTTGACCGGGGCACCTTCGGCGAGCCGGATGCCACCGTCGACGACGACGCGATCGCCGTCGTGGAGTCCATCGCTCACGAGCCAGCCCTCACCCTTCCAGTCACCGACCACGACGGGGCGCAACTCGGCCTTGCCGCCGGCATCAGCGACCCACACGAAATGGCCCTTGGCGCTCTGTTGCACGGCGCGCTGCGGGACGACGATGGCATTGGGGCGCGTGGCGCCGTTCAGGCGCACCCGCACGTACTGGTTGGGACGCAGCACGCCGGTGGGGTTGTCGACCGTCGCGCGCAGCATGAAGGTACCGGTGGTCGCGTTGTACGAGGGATCGGCGAAGGTGATCGCGCCCGTGTATGGGAAAAGGTTGCCGTCGACCATCTCGATCTCGACCACGAAGCGCCCGCCCTCGGGCAGGCGCAGGCGGCCGGCGCGGACCTCGTTGCGGATGCGCTCCATCTCGTTTTCCGAGACGCTGAAATTGATCCACATCGGGGTGAGCACCGAAACCGTGGTGAGCTGCGAATTGGTGGGGGACAGATAGGTGCCGTCGGCGACCACGGCAAAGCTCGACACCCCGTCGACCGGCGAGCGGATCGTGGTGTACGAAAGGTTGAGCTCGGCCTGCGTGACCTGCGCGCGCGCCTGTTCCACGGCGGCGCCGGCCTGCTCGTACTGTCCCGTGGCGTCGTCGAGATCCTTCTGCGACAGTGCATTCTGCTGCGCGAGCGGCTTGGTCCGGTTGAGGTTGGCGGTGGCCACCTGCAGCGCCGCCTGATTGCGTTGCAGCGCGGCCTTCGCGGCGTCGAGCTGCGCCTGGAAGGGCTTCGGGTCCATCTGGAAGAGCACCTGGCCGCGCTTGACCACCGCGCCTTCGACGTAAGTCCGCCGGTCGAGCCAGCCCGCCACCCGCGCCTGGATGTTCACCGCCTGCGAGCTTTGCGTCTGCGCGACGTAGACGGCGGTGACCGGGACGTCCTGCCGCTTGATGATCTCGACCGACACCTCGGCGGGACCCTTCGCGGGCGGTTTCGGCGCCTCCCGGCCGCAGCCGGCGACGAGCAGGAGCGCCGCCAGCGTGGGCACGACGACGCGTAGCGCAGGATGGCGCGGCCGGAGGGGCGATGGCTTCATGGGCGACGGATCGAGGGCGGCGGGCAGGGCGCATGATGCACCCTTCTCGGACGGCACGCGGCTTGCCGATGCGGTTCGGCTTTTTACCGCAGCCGTCGCCGTTTGTCGATCGCGAGTGGACGCGTGCAGCGGCCCTGTTAGGGTGACCTTGCGGCAGGTGCACGGCGGCCGACGATCGCCACCGGCTGCGCGTCGAAGCTGCCGCCGAGCGCCAGGTGCAGGTTGACGCGCTGCACCAGGCGATCGGCGCGCACGCGCAGCAACGCCGCCCGCGCCGACGTGAGGTCGAGCTGCTGCTGCTGCACCGCGCGCAGGTCGGCGGACCCCACGCGGTAGCGGATGTTGGCGAGTTCGAGCGCACGCGCGTTCTCCTGCACCGAGCGCACGAGGATCGTCTCGCGGTCGGCCGCCGCCGCGGTGGCGGCGAGCGCATTCTCGACCTCGCCGAAGACGCGTGCGCCGACCTTGCCGTACTCGGCGATCGCCGCCTGCTGCTCCGCGGTGCGGGCGTCGACCTGCGACTGCAGGAGCCCGCCGAGGAAGAGCGGCTGCACCAGTCCCGCGCCGAAGCTCACCACCGGGTTGTTCCGACTCTGCAGCACGAAGAGCTCGGACGAGATCGAGGTCAGGTTGGCGACCAGCGTGATGCGCGGCAGGCGCGCGGCCTTGGCCTCCTCGACGCGGTAGAACGCCGCCGCCACCCGCCGCTCGGCGGCGACCACGTCGGGGCGCCGCTCGAGGAGCTCCGCGGGGACGCCGGTCGGCAATTCGCCCGGCCACGCGGGGAGTGCTGCCGCCACCTCGACGGCCGCCGCGGGATAGCGGCCGGCGAGCGTTTCCAGCGCGCGCAGCGCGTTCCCGTACGCAAGTTCGAGGCTGCGCACGCTGTCGCGCAGCGTCTCGACGTTGGCCTGCGCGAGCGCGACGTCGTATTCGTTGCCGATGCCGACGCGCTGCCGATCGCGCGCGAGTCCGGCGAGCTGGACGGCGGCGCGCAGCATGTCCGCGGCCTGCGCCATCTGCAGCCGCGCCTCGATGGCCGTGATCCACGCCTTGGCCACCAGTGCCGCGAGTGATTGCCGCGCGTACTCGGCCTCGAGCTGCGTGGATTCGTACTGGAGTTCGGTCGCGCGCGCCGTCGCGCGCACGCGGCCCCACAGGTCGATCTCCCACGACGCGAAGAGACCCACGCCCTGGAGGCCCGTCGCATCGCCGCTCATCTTGCCGCCACCGCGGGCCACCAGGCTCACCTGCGGCCACAGCGGTGACTTGGCGCCTGCGAGGTAGGCCGCGGCCTGGTCGACGCGCGCCGCGGCGACCTTGAGGTCCGGGTTGTACGCGATGGCCTCGGCCACCAGCGCGGCGAGCGCGGGGTCGCGCAAGGCCGCGAGCCAGTCGTCGCTGATCGGCGCGGCAAGGCCGCCGGCGGCATACTGCGCCGGCAGCGCTACGTTGGGCAGCGCCTGCGCCACCGTATCCTCGTGGCGAAGCGGATCCTTGAGAGCGCACCCGGCGAGTGCCGCCACGCCCAGGAGCAACGCGCAATGCCGCATGCGCATGGCGGTCAGTGCAGCTTGAGCACCAGGAAGTTGAGGTACGACCCGACGCGCAGGATCACCTTGCGGATGATGTGGATCATCGCCCCATGCTCGGTGTAGATCGCCGCCGCGCCGGCCGCACCCGCGGCGAGAAACTGGCCCTGGTCGCGCTCGGCGACGTCGAACTTCACCGCGAAGCGCTGCGCCGGTGCCGTCAGCACGCCGGTCATCGGCACCGAGCCGCTCGGCGAGAGTTGCCCCGCGCCCGACGCCCAGACCACCGAATCCACGGTCCCCTTGAGGACCTTGCCGGGCAGCGTCTGCAGCGCGAACTCTGCCTCGTTGCCGGGCGCGACCTGGTGCAACTCGTTCTGCGCGAAGAGCGCGACCACGCTGCCGGTGGTCTCGACGAGCGTCATCACCGGCGCCACCGGCAGCGCAGCGACGAAGCCCCCGGGCCGCAGTTGCAGGTTCACGACGTAGCAATCGCAGGGTGAACGCGTCGTCGTCTGATCGAGGTCCCATTCGGCGTTGTCGAGCTGCGCGCGGATCTGCGCGACGTTCGCATACTCGCCGCCGCTCTTCGCCGCGAGTTTCTGCAGCACCTGCGCGCGGCCGGCGACCGCCTGCCCCTCGGCGGCGCGCGCCTGCGCCTCGGCGCTGCGCGCGGAGGCCAATTGTCCGGTCAGCTCGGCGAGACTCGTCTCGGCCTGCTCGAGGTCGAACTTGCTGCCAGCGCCGGTCGCTGCGAGCTCGCGGTATTGCGCGACCCGCTTCTCCGCGAGGGCCACCTTGGCGTTCACCTCGGCGATGCGCGCCGTCGCCTGCGCGATGCTGCCGCGCGCCTCGTCGATCTTTGCCTCCGCGCCTTTCAACTGCTCCTCGACTTCCTTCTGTCCCGCGATGGCGTTGGCGAGCTGCGCCTTGAGGGTATTGACCTGCTGCTGGAACGGCGCCGGGTCGATGCGAAAGAGGACGTCACCTTTCTTGACCGGGCGGTTGCCTTCCTCCACCGCGACCTCGATCACCCGCCCCCGCACCTGCGACACGATCGGCACCGTGTAGCGAAACACCCGCAGGTCGGACGACGAGGGTGCGAACACGTTGAGCGCGAGGATGAGCGCGGTCAGGGCGACGATCGGAATGACGACGACGGTGACCTGCGAATAGATGTTCCACGGCAGCCACTTGAACTTGATGAAGACGAGCCAGACGAAGAACGAATAGATGCCGAGCAGGAGGACTTCCATTACGGATGTCCTCCGCGGTCGGTCGCTGGCGCCGCCAGCGCATCGAGGTCGGTGCGCAACTGCCGCAGGCTCGGCGTCAGAGACCCCTTGGCCGCCATCTGGTCGAGCTCGGTGCGCAGGTGGTCGAGTTCGTGCCCGAGGAGTTCGCCGGCCCGCGCCTTGTCGCCCATCGCCTCGTGCCAGGTCTCGTGCTTGTCGGTGCCGTAGGCCATCTTGTAGGTGACCGGGCGCGTGAACGCCCACAGCCACGCGATGGGCCACAGCAGGCCGCCGAAGACGAGCGACAGCAGGCACAGTACCTGGATCGCCTTCGCCTGCGGGTGGTGGTACTTCTCGGCGAAGCGCTCGGGCAACACGTGCACGAGCCAGAAGACGACGATGACGACCACCGGCACCGCGATCAGGACGACGATCGCGATCCAGTCGGCGACCGCATCGAGGGTATCCCCGGAGAGGAACGACGCGTGCGCCTCGGGGGCGCACACGGCGAGCAAAGCCGCCAAGAGGATCGAAACACGCATGCCAAGTCGCTCGGGTGCGCCATGGTAGGCAGGAGCCGGCCGCAAGAATATCGCGTTTCTCGACACAGTGCGGATAGCACTGGACGTGCCGCGGCCCGCTACCCCTCGCGGGCAGAGCAACTCGAGCTTCGGATAGCAGGAGCGTCGCGGGTCCCGACAGGCTAGAACAACGGCTGCTTCGCGGCGCGCTCCCGTACCGGCGGCGCCGCCCCCGCGGCCGTCGCGGCATCGGCGAGGTCGATCCAGCCGCCGCCCATCGCGCGGTACACGGCGACGAGCTGCGTGTAGCCGTCGGCATACGCCTGGACCGCGGCGAGTTCGGCGGCAAAGAGCTCGTTCTCGGCGTAGAGCACCTCGAGGTAGCTCGCGTAGCCGTTGTTGAAGCGCACCCGCGACAGCCGCGCGTACTCGCGCAGCGACGCGACCCGCTTCGCCTGCGCCGCGGCCTCGCTGCGCTTCTTGATCGTGCCGACGAGCGCGTCGTTGGTTTCGCGAAAGGCGATGAGGACGGTCTGCTGGTACGCGGCGACCGCCCCCGCCGAGTTGGCCTCGGCGGCGGCGACCTGTCCCTGGATGGCACCGCCGGTGAAGAGCGGCCCGCCGAAGCCGGCGGCCAGCGCCCATACCGATGCCGGTCCGCTGAGGAAGTTGCCGAGCGCGGCGCTCACCGAGCCCAGCGAGGCGGTGAGGTTGATCTGCGGGTAGTAGAGCGCGACGGCGGCGCCGACGTCGGCGTTGGTCGCGATCATGTCCTGCTCGGCTTGCAGGAGATCCGGCCGGCGGGTGAGGAGCGAGGCCGGCAGATCGGCGGGAATCGGCGGCAGCACGAGTTCGTCGATCGCCTTGCCGCGCGGGATCGGATACGGATTGCGGCCTTGCAGCGTGGCGATCAGGTTCTCCTGCGCGGCGATGCGCTGTTCGAGCGCGGGGATCGCCGCCAGCGCCTGCTGGTACTGCGACTGCACCTGCTCGAGTTCGAGGCGCGAGACGACGCCGCCCTTGTGTCGCAGCTCGAAGATGCGCAGCGTATTGGCATTGTTCTGCGCGGTGTGCTGCGAGACCTCGAGTTGCTTGTCGAGGGCGCGCAGACCGATGTAGCTCGCGGCGATGCTCGTCACCACCGACAGCACCACCCCGCGCCGCCCTTGCTCGGTGGCGTACACCCGCGCCTGCGCGGCTTCGGTTTGCCGCCGCACGCGACCGAAGAGGTCGAGTTGCCACCCGGCGCTCAGCGATCCCTGGTAGAGCGAATAGTAGGGGTCCGCGCCTTCCGGCAACGGCGAAGCTCCCACGCGCGTGGTGCGGTTGCGGCTCGCCTCGAGGCTGTAGTTCGCCTGCGGGTAGTACTGCGCGCGCGTGGACTGGAGCTGTCCGATGAAGGCATCGACGCGCGCCGCGGCAATCACGAGGTCGCGGTTCTCGCGCAGCGCCGAGTCGACGAGGTCGGTCAGCACCGGATCGCCGAAACGCTCCCACCAGCGCGTATTGGCGACGTCCGCAGCGGTGTCGTAGCTGATGCGCCACGCCGGCGGCGCCTCGACGGCTGGCTGCACGTAGTCGGGGCCGACGGTGCAGGCGCCGAGCGCGGTGCCGAGTACCACGATCACGATGCGGCGCACCCGGTACATGGTCAATGGCCCTCGCTCGCCGGGGTCGGCGCCGCCGCCTCGGTGGATGCCGTCGCGGATACGGCCGCGCCGCGGCGCGCGACCCGTTGCGACAGCGACTCCAGCAGGAAGAAGAAGAGCGGCGCGAAGATCACCGCCACCAGCATCGATGCCAGGATGCCGCCGATCACGCCGGTGCCGATCGCGCGCAGGCTGTTGGCGCCGGCACCGGTGGCGATCGCCAGCGGCACGCAGCCGAATCCGAAGGCGAGCGAGGTCATGACGATTGCGCGCAATCGTGCTTTGGCCGCGGTAAGCGCCGCCTCGCGCGGTGGCATGCCTTCGCGCACGTGCTCGATCGCGACCTCGCAGATGAGGATCGCGTTCTTGGCCGAGAGTCCGACCAGCGTGACGAGTCCCACCTGGAAGTAGACGTCGTTTTCGAGTCCCACCGCCCAGGTGAGGAGCAGCGCGCCGAGCACCGCGACCGGAATCGTGAGCACCACGGCGATCGGCAGCGTCCACTTCTCGAACTGCGCCGCCAGCAGCAGGAACACCAGGATCAGGCCGAAGATGAACGCGGAGCTCGACGTGCTGCCCGACTGCTTCTCCTGCAGCGCCTGTCCCGCCCACGCGTACGAGAAGTCGCCGGGAAGTTCGCGCGCGACCGCTTCCATCGCCGCGAGCGCCTGCCCCGAGCTGTAACCGGGCGCCTGCGAACCGGTGATCTTCACCGCGGTGAAGCCGTTGAAGCGCGTGACGAGCTTGGGCGAGGCTACGTACTTCGTGGTGATGAGCGCGGAAAGCGGGACGTTGGCGCCGGACTTCGAGCGCACGAAGATCTTGTCGAAGTCGGAGGGGCGCATGCGGTAGTCGGCGTCCGCCTGCAGGATCACCCACCATACGCGCGAGAACTGCGAGAACTGGCCCACGACCTGCGAGCCGAAGAACGCCTGCATGGTGGCGAACGCCTCCGAGACCGTCACGCCGAGCACCTCGGCCTTGCTGCGGTCGAGATCGACGAAGAGCTGCTGCGTCGCCGGCCGGTACGTCGTCGACACCCCCTGCAGTTCGGGGCGCGCGCGCGCCTTGGCGATGAAATCGTTCACCGCGGCGCCCAGCACGCGGGGGTCGCCGCTGCCGCGGCTTTGCAGGTAGAACTCGAAGCCGCCGATCGAGCCCATGCCGGGGATCGACGGCGGATTGATGGCGAGCGTGAACGCCTCGCGGATCTCACCCAATTTGGCGTTGAGCCGGGGCAGCACGGCAAACGACAGCAGCGAGGGGTCGGTGCGCACCTCGAAGGGCTTCATCGACACGAAGAGGATCGCGCCGTTGTTGGCGAGCTGGCCGTCGAGGAGGCTGTACCCCGCGACCGACGCCACGTCCTGCACCGCGGGATCGGCGGATACGATCTCCTGCACCCGTCGGGTGACCGCCGTGGTGATCTCGAGGCTCGCCGTGTCGGGCGCCACGATCGCCGTGAAGAAGTAGCCTTGATCCTCCTCGGGCACGAAGCTCGATGGGAGCGTGTGGAACATGTACCAGACGCCGGCGAGGATGCCGGCGAAGGCGACCAGCGCCAGCGGCCAGCCGCGCAGCGCCCGCGCGATCACCCCGAGGTAGCCGTCGCGCAGCGCTTCGAAGCCGCGCTCGAAGGCGCGGAAGAAGCGGCCCTTCGTCCCGTGCTGCGCCTTGAGGATCAGCGCCGCGAGCGCCGGCGAGAGGGTCAGCGCCATGATCCCGGAGATCACCATCGAGATCGCGATCGTCACCGCGAATTGCTGGTAGAGCTTGCCGGTGACACCGCCCAGGAACGCGACCGGCAGGAAGACCGCGACCAGCACCAGCACGATCGAGATGAGCGCGCTGGCGATCTGCGTCATCGTGAGCTTGGCGGCTTCGAGCGGTCCGATGCCGCGCTCCGCCATGTTGGCCTCGACGCTCTCCACCACCACGATAGCGTCGTCGACCACGAGGCCGATGGCGAGGATCATGCCGAAGAGCGTGAGCATGTTGATCGAGAAACCGAGCAGGTGCATCCCCACGAACGTCCCGATGATCGACACCGGCACGGCGAGGATCGGGATCACCGTCGCGCGCAGCGACTGCAGGAACACGAAGACGACGAGCACGACGAGCACCACCGCCTCGAAGAACGTGTGGATGACCTTCTCGATCGAATTGAGCGTGAAGAGACTGGTATCGAGCGCGATGCGGTAGTCGAGCCCGGTGGGAAACGACGGTTTGAGCTCGGCCAGCCGCGCGCGCACCGCCTTGGCGGTGGCTACCGCGTTGGCCCCCGGCTGCTGATAGATCGCGATGGTGGTCGAGATCTTGCCGTTCATGCGGCTCACCACCGAGTAGTCGCGCTTGTCGAGCTCGACGCGGCCGATGTCGCGCAGGCGCACCGTCGCCGCACCGGTCTTGTCGGCACGGATGATCACGTCCTCGAATTCCTCGGGCCGGGTGAGCAGCCCCTGCGCGGTGATCACGAAGGTCTGCTGCGTGCCGGGGACCGCCGGCTGGCCGCCGATCTGGCCGATGCCGAAAGTCTGGTTCTGGCTCTGCAGCGCGTTCGCCACCTCGCGCACGGTGATGCCGAGCTGCGCCATGCGATCGGGCTGCAGCCACACGCGCATCGCGATGTCGGGCATGCCGAGCACCGAGGCGCGGTTGGCGCCCGGCACGCGCTTCAACTCGTCGAGGACGTAGAGGTTGGTGTAGTTGTCGACGTAGGTCGACCTGTAGCGGTCGTCGTTGGAGTAGACCGACAGCACCATCATGATTGCCGACGACACCTTCTCCACGGTGACCCCCTGCTGCGTCACCGTCTGCGGCAACTGCGCCAACGCCTGGTTGACGCGGTTCTGCACGTTCACCTGGTTGATGTCGGGGTCGCTCCCCGGCGCGAACACCGCCTGGATCGACACGCTGCCCGACGACGAGGAGGTCGACGAGAAGTAGAGGAGGTTGTCGACGCCGTTGATCTGCGCCTCGATGGGTGCAGCCACCTGATTGGCGATCACCTCGGCGGTGGCGCCCGGGTAGGAAGCCGAGATCGACACCGACGGCGGGGCGAGCTCGGGGTACTGCTCGATCGGCGCGACCGACATCGCGACCAGCCCGGCGAGCACGAACAGGATCGAGATGACCGACGACAGGATCGGCCGGTCGATGAAGAAGTGCGTGAACATCGGCTACTTCTTCTTGGCGTCGGAAGCCGTCGCGGCGACCCGCACCGGCTGTCCGGGCACCACGCGCATCACGCCGTCGACGATCAGGCGATCACCCTTGGCGAGTCCGGTGCGGATCACGATGTCCTTGTCGCCGACGTAGTCACCGACGATCACCGGGCGCACTTCGGCGACGCCGCTCGCATTGACCACGTACACCGCATGGCCGTTGCTTCCCTGTTGCACGGCGAGCTGGGGAACGACGATGGCATCCGGCCGCACGGCGCCCAGCAGCCGCGCGGTCACGAACATTCCGGGCCGCAGCTCCTGTTTCGGGTTGGGGATCACCGCGCGCACCATGAACGAGCCGGTATCGGGACTGAACGAGGGATCGGCGAAGCCGATCTGGCCGCGCTTCGCGAACGGTGTGCCGTTGGGGAGGATGATCTCGACGTCGAAGTTGTCATCCTTGGGCGCCACCACGAGCTTCTTCTCGGCGAGTTCCTGGAAGTGCGCCATCTGGTTCTGCGAGATGCTGAAGTTCACCCAGATCGGATCGAGCGCCGCCACGTAGGTGAGGTTCGCACTGTCGGCGAGCGCATTCACGTACGCGCCCTGGCGCTGCAGCGAGCGGCTCGCGACCCCGGTCACCGGCGAGGTGATCGTCGCGTAGCCCAGATTCAGCGTGGCTTCCTCCACCTTGGCCTGCGCGGAGAAGACGGCGGCGCGCGCGGCGTCACGCTCGCCCTTGGCGCGATCGAGGTCCATCTGCGGCAGCGCGTCCTGATCGGCGAGCGGCTTCACGCGTTGATACGTGACTTCGGCGGTGTCGAGTCGCGCCTGCTGCGCCTGGAGCTCGCCCTTGGCGGCGTTGAGCTGGGCGAGGAAGGGCTTCGGGTCCAGCTTGAACATGAGCTGGCCCTGCTTCACGAGGTCGCCTTCGGAGTAGGCGATGCTGTCGAGAAAGCCGGACACGCGCGCCACGATGTTGACCTGGCGGGAGCTCTCGGTCTGCGCGACGAAGCTTGGCGTGTACGGAATCGTCTGCGGCTCGATGGTGAGCACGCCGACCTCGGGGGCGGGCCGCGGCGGCGGTGGTGCTTCCTTGCTGCACGCCGCGACGAGGAGCACAGCGGCAACGAGGGTGGCGAGGCGGGCGTACGGACCCGGGCGGCAGAGGCTCATGGGCAGTGGCCGGAAAGAGTGGCGTTGAGGTCGTGAGTGTCGGTGCCGGTCACGGTGACGCGTGCGAACGTTCCGGCACGCAGGCCCTCGGCGCCGGTGACGTGCACCACGCCGTCGATCTCGGGCGCATCCGCCTTCGAGCGAGCCACGGCGCGCGCGCCGGTCACTTCGTCGACGAGCACGTCGAGCGTGCTGCCGACCTTGCGCGCGAGCCGCGCGGCGCTGATCCGCGCCTGCACCGCCATGAAGCGCGCGCGCCGCTCCTCGCGCACTTCTTCAGGCAGCGGATCGGGCAGCGCATTGGCGGCGGCACCGGTCACCGGCGAGTACGCGAAGCAGCCGACGCGGTCGAGCTGCGCTTCTTCGAGGAAGGCGAGGAGTTCCTCGAATTCGGCTTCGGTCTCGCCCGGAAAGCCGACGATGAACGTCGAGCGGAGAGTGAGTTCGGGGCAGATCGCGCGCCACGCGCGGATGCGGGCGAGCGTGTTCTCGGCGTTGGCCGGGCGCTTCATGAGCTTCAGGATGCGCGGGCTCGCGTGCTGGAACGGCACGTCGAGGTACGGCAGGACCTTGCCGTCGGCCATGAGCGGGAGCACCTCGTCGACGTGCGGGTAGGGGTACACGTAGTGCAGCCGCACCCAGGCGCCCAGGCTCCCCAACGCGGCGACGAGTTCCTTCATCCGGGTCTTCACCGGCCGCCCCTGCCAGAAGCCCGTGCGATAGCGCACGTCCACACCGTAGGCGCTCGTGTCCTGCGACACGACGAGCAGCTCCCGCACGCCCGCCTGCACGAGGTTCTCCGCTTCCTGCATCACTTCGCCCAACGGCCGCGAGACGAGATCGCCGCGCAGCGACGGGATGATGCAGAACGTGCAGCGGTGGTTGCAGCCCTCGCTGATCTTCAGGTACGCGTAGTGGCGCGGGGTGAGCTTGATCCCCTGCGGCGGCACGAGGTCGACGAAGGGATCGTGCGGCTTCGGCAGGTGCGCGTGCACCGCGTGCATCACTTCGGCGGTCGCGTGCGGACCGGTGACCGCGAGCACCCGGGGGTGCGCCTCGCGCACGAATTCGCCGCCTTCGCGGGCGCCGAGGCAGCCGGTGACGATGACCTTGCCGTTCTCGGCGAGCGCTTCGCCGATCGCGTCGAGCGATTCGGCGACGGCGGCGTCGATGAAGCCGCAGGTGTTGACGACCACCAGGTCGGCGCCACCGTAGTCGGGCGCGATCGTGTAGCCCTCGGCGCGCAACTGGGTGAGGATGCGCTCGGAGTCGACGAGTGCCTTGGGGCAGCCGAGCGAGACGAAGCCGACGCGCGGCGAAGGCGGGTGGGCGGTGCGGCGCCGGCGACTCACGATCGTGGGTCCGCCGCGTACCCGACCGGCGGGGGGCGCCGACTCATCCGGGCCGGTGCGATGCGGGCATCACGCGACGCAACACCGCACGACGCAAACATGCGGTTGCTGCGCCGCATTGGCGGTTCCGCCTTCGCCCAACCAGCCACGCGCAATCAGCGCTTGCGCTCGTCGTCGGAGGGCGTCGCGAAATTGGGGAACGGGAACGAGGTGAACATGCCGCGCGTCTGGTCCTGCATGCGCTGCTGCATGTCCATGAAGAGCTTGGCGCTCTGTTCGAGATAGTTGCCGAGCATGCCCTGCATCGCCGGCGCCTGCATCTGCATGAACTGCTTCCACAGGTCCGGGGTCAACATCATCTTGTCGCCGTACACCTGCTTGGCCTGGTCCTGGAGCTTCTTCTGGATCGCCAGGAACGCCTTGACGTTCTGCTCCATGTACTGGCCCATGACCGTCTGCTGCGCGGAGCCGTAGAAACGAATCATCTGCGCGAGCATCTCGGAACTGAACATCGGAACGCCGCCGCCTTCCTCGTCGAGGATGATCTGCAACAGGATCGACCGGGTGATGTCGTCGCCGCTCTTGGCGTCGACGACCACGAACTCGATGTGCTCGAGCACCATCTGCTTCACGTCTGCAAGCGTGATGTAGCCGCTGTTGGCGGTGTCGTAGAGTCGCCGATTGGGGTACTTCTTGATGGTGCGTACCGCAGTGGTCATCGCGTGGCTCTCCTCGCTGGCGCCGGGTTCCAGCGCAGGTCAATTATAACCCGCTGATTTCCCTGGTGTTTGCCCCAAGCTGCGGTGGGGTGACGCAATCGTTGTGCAACGCATCAAAAAAGCCTTGACTTGCATTCATCTCGTACCTACAATGGCAATTGTGCGGTGCAGCAAAGAGGACGGCGACAGCCAGGCGGCACTGGAAAGACGCCAGCGAGCGTCGGTCCTGAGCCCGATGGCCTCACCCCGAGACGCTCGCCGCGAGCGGCCTTCCCGTGACGTTCTGGGACCGCTCACGCACCGGCAGTCCGCTGTCTATCGGCAAGGTGCGGCAGTTCGACAGGACGTTGCAACGAACGACCGTCTCTCGACCCCTCACTCACCTCGAAAGGAAGCACCATGTACAACCCGACTCAGGATTTCGCCGAGATCAATCGCGCCAACGTCGCCCAAGCGACCAAGTTCGCCGCGCTCTCCCTCGACAACGCCGAGAAGCTCATGAAGTTCCAACTCGGCACCGCGCGCAACGTGTTCGCGCAGTCGGTCGAGAATGCCAACGCCGTCGCCGGCATCAAGGATGTGCAGGAGCTGATCGAGTTGCGCAGCAAGCTCGCCGAAGCGCAGATGCAAACCGCGATGGGCTATTCGCGCAACCTGTATGAGCTCGCCAGCGAAGTGCAGGCCGAGTACTCGGCGCTCGCCGAAGAGTCGTTCGGCGTCTACAGCAAGGGCGTCGCCGCATTCGTCGACAAGGCGAGCAAGTCAGCGCCGGCCGGCTCGGACGCCGCGGTGAACGCGTTCAAGTCGTCGCTGGCCGCCACCACCGCCGCGTTCGACCAGTTCCAGAAGGCGACCAAGCAGGTCGCGAGCCTCGCCGACGCCAACGTCCGTGCCGCGGCCGCTACCGCGACCAAGGTGGTCAAGGGCGCCAAGAAGGCGTAAGGCAATGCCGCCGCCGGGCCCGTCCGGCGGCAGCAATACGACCTGGGGTTGAAAGCAAATTGCAAGCCCCCACATCGTAGACTGATGGTGATGTCTCCTACTGTATCGATCGCCTCCTCCTGACCGATACAGCCTCCGGCGCTCCGCGATGCAAGTCGTGGGGCGCTTTTTCTATGGTGCGCCGCATCGGCGGCGGCGCCGGAGCGCGACCGTTGCTGGACTTCGTGGCAAGATGGCGCAGGAGCCGCCGCTGCGCGGCGTCCGTTTTCGGTGTGGTGTGAGCCATGGAGTCGACGGTCGAGTACGTGAAGGCGTGGCAGTGCATCGGCTGCGGCAAGATCGAGGCGCCGCAGACTTGTGTGGGCATATGCCGCGATGTCCGCGTCGAGTTCGTCTACGTCGCCGACTACGAGGCGGCACTCGCCCAAGGCGACGAGGCGCGCCGGCAGGTGGCGACCCTCGAAGGCATCGTGCGCCAGCTCGCCACGATCACGCCGCGCGAGGGCGAGTGGGAGCGCTCGTATCGCGCGCTGCAGGTTCGGGCGCGCGCGGCGCTTGCGCGCTACGCCGAGCTCACGGGTGAGGCAGCCCGTTCCTCCGCCACGGCCGCACCGGAACGGCGATGACCGCCGAGCCGACCCCCGACGCCGCGCCTTTTCCTCCCACCGCCACGCCGCCGCCGTCGTTCGCCGACCTCGCGCGCCTGTCGCCGGCGTACTTCGGCATGGTCATGGCGACCGGCATCGTGTCGCTGGCGGCGCACCTTCTTGGGTTTGCCGAGCTCGCCCACGCTCTTTTCTGGCTCAACGTCGTCGCCTACGCGGTGCTCTGGGTGCTGACCCTGCTGCGCGCGGCGTGGTATCCGCGGCGCTTCTTCGGCGACATGGTCGACCACCTGCGCGGCCCGGGGTTCTTCACCACGGTCGCCGGCACCGGCGTGCTCGGCAGCCAGGTCATGGTATTGCACGCCGATCGGGGCAGCGCGATGGTGCTGTGGCTTGCCGCGGTGGTGCTGTGGGTCGTGCTGATGTACACGATCTTCACCGGCCTCACGGTGAAGGCGCACAAGCCGAGCCTGCGCGACGGCATCAGCGGCGCCTGGCTCCTTGCCGTCGTCGCCACCCAATCGATCGCCGTGCTCGCCGCGCTCCTCGCCCCAGGACTCACGCCGCAGTACCGGCTCGAACTCAATTTCCTCGCGCTGTCGATGTGGCTGTGGGGTGGCATGCTCTACATCTGGATGATGTCGCTCATCTTCTATCGCTACACGTTTTTTCCACTGGCGCCGGGCGATCTCGCCCCGCCGTACTGGATCAACATGGGCGCGATGGCGATCTCCACGCTGGCAGGGTCGCTGCTCATCGTCAACGTGAACGACGCGCCGTTCCTCGCCTCGCTGCTGCCCTTCATCAAGGGCTTCACGGTGTTCTACTGGGCGACGGGGACGTGGTGGATCCCGATGCTCCTCATCCTCGGCGTGTGGCGCCACCTGGTACGCCGGTTTCCGCTGCGCTACGACCCGCTGTACTGGGGCGCCGTCTTTCCGCTCGGCATGTACGCCGCCAGCACGCACGAGCTCGTGCTGGCGATGCGCTTCGATTTCCTGATCTGGGTGCCGCGGCTCTTCTTCTGGATCGCGCTCGCCGCCTGGACGCTCGCCTTCGTCGGGCTCGCGCTCGACCTCGTGCGCCGCGCGCGACCGCCGCGCGCGTAGCGGCCGCGAATCGCTGCCGTACCGTGACGAGCGCCGCCCGGGCGTCGGGCCCGTGCGCGGCATGCAATGGCGGCAAGCAGTCTCGCCACCGGTCACTGCCGCGCCTGCGAGCACTCCACGTTCATGTCCTTGCACACGCGCAGCACGGCATTGAGCACCAGTGCCGCGGCATCCGGTTGTGCGCCGACGTGTGCCGAGGTGATCATCACGTGCGTGAGGTTGTCGCCGACGCCGGTGACGTTGATGCCGGCGATCTGCGCGCCGTTGGTGAACTGCACGATGTGCGCCGGCGCGTCCTCGCGGGTGATGGAGAGGTCGGTGCGTCCGCGCAGGCCGCGCAGCACCGCCGCGTAGACCTTGTCGGGTGGCGCTTCGAGGAGGACCGCCGCCGTGTCGTAGGCCGGGCCGTTGGCGGCACCCGCCTGTTGCGACATCTGCTCGACGCGACCGACGGCGCGCCGCGCGAGCATCACCCACTGCGCTTCGGCGATCGACGACACGCACGTCAGCACGATCGCGGCCAGCGCCAGGCGTCGCGTATGGCGGCTCATGGTCTGCATCGTCTCGCCCCCGCCGCCCCGGTCAGCGACGCCCACCGCGGCCCCGGCCCTCGAAGCCACCACCGCGCCCTTCGAAGCCGCCACCGCGCATCCCCTCGAATTCGCCCTGGCGTTGGCCGCCCATCATTCGCGCGCTGCGATCCTGCTCGAGTTGTCCGTAGCCCGCGAAGCGCCCTTCATCGCCACCGGCCGCGCCGCCGGCGCGGTACCCGCCTTCGCGCGCGGCAGCCGCCGGTTGCGCGCCGTTGCGGGCGGGAGCCCCCCCGGTCATGGATGATGCACGCGATCCACCCGCGGCCGTCGTCGACGCCCGCGGCTGGACGGGCGCACTGGCCGATCCACCGGGTGTTGCCGGCGGCGCACCGCTGGCTTGTCCGGCTCGCTGCGTCGACGGCTTCTCGACGTTGTTCCACGAGCCGTTGTCGTACTTCTGCCAGCCGCTGTCGGTCTTCTTGTAGACGTTGCCGTCGGCGCCGGCGTACACGTCGCCACCCGACGTCTGCACCACGCCGCCGCGGTTGCCGCCCGAGCCCGAGGCCCCGGCGCCGCGCGCGCCGCTCGATGACGTGAACGATCCTGCGCTGCCGCGCGCATTGCTCTGGCTTTGCGTGTGTACCGTCTGGTTGGGGCCGCTCACCGTCGACGAGCCCCAGCGGCCGTAGGCATTGGCGTTCTGCTGCGTCGATCCCGAGCGTCCGGTATTGGCGTTGTACCAATCCGCGTTGGCGGCCCCGCCCCCGGGACCCCACGCCGCGCTGCCGTGCGCGTAACTGCCGGTCGACGGGTTGTACGCCGAGAAGGCGCCGGCACCGCCGTTGGGTCCGTAGATGGCGCCGCCCTGCGCCCAGGCGCCCGTCGACGGGTTGTACGCCGTGCCGCCGCGCGCGCCCGCGTACGGGCCGTAGATCGCGCCGCCGTGCGCCCAGGCGCCGGTCGTCGGGTTGTAGTAGGTGGCGCCGGCATACGAATACGGGCGCGGATAGTAGATCGGGATCGGGCCGGGATAGAGGTACGGCGGGTAGTAGTAGCCGGTGCCGTAGACGAGGACGCCGGCGCTCACGAAACCCATCGTGTAGCCCGCCGTGTAGCCGAAGGTCACCGTCTCGGGCGTCGCGGCGTAGACGCGCACGTAGGTGCACGGATACAGCGGGCTCGCCGGCGGGATCGTGTAGATCACCTCCGGCACCGTGGCGGCGAGCGTCCACGGCCCGGTGGCGACGGTCGCGGTGAGCCACGCGCCCTGGTAGCAGGAGTAGAAGACGGTGCCGGACTGGATCACGCGGTACGACGTGTTGGCCGCGTACAAGAGCGGCGTGCCCTCGATCGGCACGAACTTCGGCTCGCCCGCGTAAGTGACGGTGAGCGATGCCGTGCTGCGCGACAGCGTCGCCTGCTGCGGAATCTGCGCCTCGATGAGCGCCTGCTCGGCCTGCGGCGTTCCCGGCACCGAGACCAGCACGAAGCCGCGCGGACCGTCGGCCGGAATGCGCCGGAAGTCGTCGGGGAGCGTCGCGGTGGCGAAGGTCCACGGGCCGTCGAGACTCTTGGCCGAGAACCAGCGGCCCGAGACGAGGTAGTAGTAGGTGCCGGCGCGATCGCGGAAGAGCGCCGCGTCGGTATTCGCGACGTAGGCGAGCGACGTTCCCGCGATCGCCGCGTACTGCGGTGGTCCGTTGGTGACGATGATCGCGGCCGGCGTCGTCGATACGAAGATCGTCGGCACCGTGGCGGGAGTGAACGAGCGGCCCGGTATCTGCTGCTTCACCGCCGCGAAGTTCCCGTCGTTGGGCAGCGCGCCGAAGACCGCCGGCAAGGTGCCGGCCGGCATCCAGGGCCCCTTGACGTCGGCAGCCATCAGCCACCCGCCGTTGTCGAGGAGATAGAGCGTGCTGGTGGCGCTGTCGCGGAAGACGTCCCAGTTGGTATTGACCGCCGCCGCGAGCGAGGTCCCCTGGATCGGGGCGAACACGGGGTCGCCGTCGAAGACCACCAGGCTCGCCGGACGCGAACTCGCAAAGATGCGCGGCGGACTGTTGTCGACCGCGGCCTCGCGCGGCTTCTGCTGCTCGTGCAGGCTCGCGGTCACCATCGCGAGCGGCACGCGCTTCACCCCCAGGTTGGTCAACGCCTCGCGGATGCGCTCCTCGAATTGCGCCTGGCGCGCGGCATCGAGCGACGGGAACCGCGCGGAGACGAGCCGCGGCTCGGTGAGCACGACGGTGCGCTCCGCGAGATCGGTGTACGTGGCGAAACGGATCTCGACCACGCCGAGGGTCGCCGCCTTGGCGCCGTTCGGCGTGATGCCCACCGCGACCCGTGCCTCGAGCGTGCGCCGCTCGGGCCACGCGATCACCTGCGGCTGGTAGATCGTGGCGGTGCCGTTCGGGCCGCTGACCGTGTGCGGCCAGCGGGCGGCCGCGTCGACGACGAGCGGCGCGGCGGCGTTCGGCGCGGACGTGGTTCCGGTCGCCGCCGGCGCGACGCCGGCGAGGGGAAGGAGGAGTGCGGCCGCGAGGAATCCGCTCGCGCCCGTGCGGCGTGCGGTCGACGTGATCCGGCATTCCCCGCCAGGACGGCGGACTGCGGGTGACATGAGAAACATCGGCGCCTCCGATAGCGATTCGTGGCATCGCTACCGACCGCCATGGCGCGATGCGCGATGGCCGGCGATTCTAATGGATCATCGGGCCGGCCCGCGCTTACCGTCCGCCGGGTGCGGGCACGAGGCCCATTCACGCACCTGCATGAACGGGCCTGCGTGCTGCATCAGAACATGTGCTGGCCGCCGTTGATGGCGATGTTGGCACCGGTCAGGAATGCCGCTTCCTCGCTCGCGAGATACGCGACGAGACCGGCGACTTCCTCGGGCTTGCCGAGGCGTCCCATCGGGATCTGCGGGATGATCTTGCCGTCGAGCACTTCCTTCGGGATCGCCATCACCATCTTGGTGCCGATGTAGCCCGGCGAGATGGTGTTCGAGGTGACGCCCTTGCGCGCGTACTCGAGCGCCAGCGCCTTGGTGAAGCCGTGCATGCCGGCCTTCGCCGCCGAGTAGTTGGTCTGTCCGAACGCGCCCTTCTGGCCGTTGACCGACGAGATGTTGATGACGCGGCCCCAGCCCCGGTCGGCCATGCCGTCGCAGACCTGCTTCGTCATGTTGAAGCACGAATCGAGGTTGGTCTTCATGACCGCGTCCCAGTTCGCCTTGTCCATCTTCTTGAACGTCATGTCGCGCGTGATGCCGGCGTTGTTGACCAGCACGTCGACCGGGCCTACCTCCGCGGTGACCTTGGCGACACAGGCGACCGCCGAATCCCAGTCCGCCACGTCGCACGGATAGGCGCGGAAGGTGTAGCCCTGCTGCTTCATCGCCGCGAGCCAGTCGGCCGACTTGGTGTTGCCCGGCGAGTACGTCGTGACCACGGTGTAGCCCAATGCCGCCATCTTGATGCAGATCGCCTCACCCAGACCACCCATGCCGCCGGTGATGAGCGCCACGCGATGCTTGTCGCCTGCCATGATGCGTCCTCCTTTTCGTCTTCGCGTTGTCGTTGCCGGACCGTGCCGCCGGGGTCACCCCCGGCGACTGATGCTGTGCGTCAGCGCTCGACCGCGAGCGCGACCCCCATGCCGCCGCCGATGCACAGCGAGGCGAGGCCCTTCTTCGCGTTGCGCCGACGCATCTCGTGCAGCAGCGTGACGAGGATGCGGCAACCGGAAGCGCCGATCGGGTGGCCGAGCGCGATCGCGCCGCCGTTGACGTTGATCTTCGACGTATCCCAGCCCATCTCCTTGTTCACCGCGCAGGCCTGCGCCGCGAACGCCTCGTTGATCTCCATGAGGTCGAGGTCGGCGGCGCGCCAGCCGGCCTTGGCGAGACAGCGCGTCGACGCCGGCACCGGACCCATGCCCATGATCGCCGGATCGACACCGGCAGTGGCGAACGCCTTGATCTTCGCGAGCGGCGTCAGCCCCAGCTTGGCGGCGCGCTCGGCGGTCATGACGAGCACTGCCGCCGCGCCGTCGTTGATGCCCGACGCGTTGGCGGCCGTCACCGAGCCGTCCTTCTGGAACGCCGGCCGCAAACCGGCGATCGACTCGAGTGTCACTCCGTGCTTGGGGAATTCGTCGGTGTCGAAGGCGACCGGATCGCCCTTGCGCTGCGGGATCATGACCGGCGTGATCTCGTCCTTGAAGGCGCCGGCCTTCTGCGCCTTCTCCGCCTTGTTCTGCGAGGCGACCGCGAACTCGTCCTGCTGCGCGCGGCTGATCGCGTACTTCTTCGCGACGTTCTCGGCGGTCACGCCCATGTGGTACTGGTTGTAGACGTCCCACAGGCCGTCGACGATCATGGTGTCGACGAGCTTGGCGTCGCCCATGCGAAAGCCGTCGCGCGAGCCCGGCAGTACGTGCGGCGACGCGCTCATGTTCTCCTGGCCGCCGGCGATCACGATGTCGGCGTCACCCGCCTGCACCGCCTGCGCGGCGAGCATGACGGCTTTCAGGCCCGAGCCGCAGACGATGTTGATCGTCATCCCGGGGACTTCGTTCGGGATGCCGGACTTGAGGAGCGCCTGCCGCGCGGGGTTCTGCCCGCTGCCGGCCGCCAGGACTTGCCCGAGGATCACCTCGGAGACCTGGTCCGGCGCGATCTTGCCCTGGGCGAGCAGCGCCCGGATGACGGTGGCGCCCAATTCCGGCGCGGGAATCTTGGCGAGCGCACCGCCGAACTTGCCGATGGCGGTACGCAGCGCGCCCGCAATCACGATATCGGTCATGGAAATTCACTCCTTCGTTGAACGCGTGCCGCGTCGGCGGCCGCTACCCCGGGAATGGTAGCGCACCTGCCCGGCCGCGCGCGGCAGTTGCGTCGCGGCGCGTGGTGCCGGCGGCGCCTTACGCCGCCAGCGCCGGCCGCTTGATCGCGCGGTCGTCGATCGGCAGGTTGAGCAGGCCGGCGACGATTCCCAGCGCCATCGCGAGGTACCACACCACGTCGTAGCTGCCCGTGCTGTCGTAGAGCTTGCCGCCGAGCCACGCGCCGAGGAAGCTTCCCACCTGGTGCGAGAAGAACGTGAAGCCGGTCAGCATCGCCATGTAGCGCACCCCGAAGATCTGTCCCACGAGCGAGTTGGTGAGCGGCACGGTCGACAGCCACAAAAGGCCCAATGTGATCGCGAAGAGATACACCGTCAGCGGCGACAGCGGCAGGAAGAAGAAGAGCGCGAAGACGAGCGTGCGCCCGAAGTAGATGCCCGAGAGGAGGTAGGGCTTGGCGAAGCGGCTGCCGAGCCAGCCCGCCGTGTAGGTGCCGACGATGTTGAAGAGCCCGACGAGCGCCAATGCCGTCACCGCCACGTGCGGTGCGAATCCGTGGTCGGCGAGATACGCCGGCAGGTGGACGCCCACGAACACCACCTGGAAGCCGCAGACGAAGTAGCCGACGGTGAGCAGCACGTAGGGACGGTGCCCGAACGCCTCGCGGATCGCCTGACCCGCCGATTGCTGCAAGGCATGGCTCACCGCGCCGCGGCGCTCGACGAGGACCGCGGCGAGCGGCACGACGGCGAGCGCCACCGCGGCCAGCGCGTAGAGCGTGGCGTGCCAGCCGACGTGCGAGAGCAGCCACTGGGTGAGCGGCAGCATCGCGAACTGGCCGAACGATCCTGCCGCGGCCGAGATGCCGAGCACCATGCTGTGCTTCTCCGGCGGATACTTGCGGCCGAGCACGCCGGAGACCACGCTGTACGTCACCCCCGACTGGCCGGCGCCGATCAGCACACCCGCGGTCAGGATGAAGAGCCACGGCGACGTCGACACCGACATCGTCGTGAGGCCGATCACATAGAGGACCGCACCCGCGACGAGCACGCGTGCCGAGCCGAACCGGTCGGCGATCATGCCGGTGAAGGGTTGCGTCGCGCCCCAGGTGAGGTTCTGCACCGCGAGCGCCAGCGCGAACGTCTCGCGGCCCCAGCCCAGTTCGCTCGATACCGGCTGCAGGAAGAGCCCGAAGCCGTGCCGGATCCCCATCGACAGCGAGAGGATGATCGAGGCGGCGACGAGCACCGCGGTGGGGGTACGCCAGTCGGCGCTGCGGGGGCTCATGGGCGGAGAATCGTAACATCGCAACGCGCAGCCGCAGCGACCATCGATTGATGACAAACGGCACACATTTCGGTAGAATGCCCGTGTGAAGCCATTTCGCTGGTCGATCCAGAAGAACGCTGATCTGCTGGTCCAGCGAGGCGTGAGTTTCGAGCAAGTCGTGGTCGGCATCGAGTCCGGCGGTCTCGTCGACATCCTCGGTCATCCGAACCAGGAGAAATATCCGAATCAGCGGATCATGGTTGTCTGTTGGGATGGATACGCCTATCTCGTCCCTTTTGTCGAGGAAGCCGATCATTACTATCTCAAGACCGTCATCCCGAGCCGAAAGGCCACACGTGATTATCTGAAGCGAGGTGGGAAGAATGTCGACTGACGCGCGCTACGAGAAGGATGTGCTCGCTGCGTACGAGGCAGGCAAGCTCAAGTCCGTAGCCACGAAGACGGAGCTCGGCAAGCTTCGGGCGGCCGCGCGAGCCACCTCCATCAAGGATCGCCGTGTGAATATCCGGCTGTCCACGAGCGATCTGCTCGGCATCCAGGCGCGTGCCTTGGAAGAAGGAGTCCCCTATCAGACGCTGATCGCGAGCGTCCTCCACAAGTTCATATCGGGACGACTGGTGGAGCGCAGGGATCGCGTGAAGGCGCCTGGCGGGTCTGAGCCAAGCGGTCGTGGCACGAAGGGCGGCCGCGCGAGTGTCTCTCGTTGACGTTGCCTCACCCCCCGCTCTTCACCCGCTCGACCGCGCGCGCCCATTCGCCGCGCAGCGCAGCGGCGCGCTCGCGCGGCATCGCCGGCGTGAAGCGCCGGTCGACCTGCCAGTTGCGGGCGACCTCGTCGTCGTTCTTCCAGAAGCCGACCGCGAGTCCCGCGAGGTAAGCGGCGCCGAGCGCGGTCGTCTCGAGGACCTTCGGTCGCACCACTGGCACACCGAGGAGATCGGCCTGGAACTGCATGAGGAGGTCGTTGGCGGCGGCGCCGCCGTCGACGCGCAATTCGGCGAGCGAGAGGCCGGCGTCGCGCTGCATCGCCGCCAGTACTTCGTCACTCTGGAAGGCGATCGATTCGAGCGCGGCGCGCGCGATGTGGCCGCGCGTCGCCCCGCGCGTCAGGCCGAAGATGCCGCCGCGCGCGTGCGGATCCCAGTGCGGCGCACCCAAGCCCGCGAAGGCCGGCACGAGGTAGACGCCGCCGTTGTCGGGAACGCTCGTGGCGAGCGCCTCGATCTCGCGGGCGTGACGGATGATCTGCAGGCCGTCGCGCAGCCACTGCACGACCGCGCCGGCGATGAAGACGCTGCCTTCCAGCGCGTAATCGAGCCGGCCATCGCGTTGCCAGGCGACGGTCGTGACGAGATGATTGCGCGAGGCCACCGCCTCGCATCCGGTGTTGAGCAGCAGGAAGCAGCCGGTGCCGTAGGTGTTCTTGGCGAGCCCCGGCGTGGTGCAGGCTTGCCCGAAGAGCGCCGCCTGCTGGTCGCCGGCGATGCCGGCGATCGGCACCGCATGACCATCGAGCATCGTCTCGCCGACGACCCCCGACGAGGCGACGACCCGCGGCAGCACCGCGCGCGGCACGTCGAGAAGGTGCAGCAACTCGTCGTCCCACGCGCCGCTGTGGATGTCGAAGAGGAGCGTGCGGCTCGCATTGCTCGCATCGGTGCAGTGCACCTTGCCGCCGGTCAGGTTCCAGACGAGCCACGAATCGACCGTGCCGAAGGCGAGCTCGCCGCGTTCGGCGCGCGCCCGCGCTCCGGGGATGTGATCGAGCAGCCACTTGAGCTTGGTGCCGGAGAAGTACGCATCGAGCACGAGTCCGGTCTTGCGCGCCAACGTCGCGGCGTGGCCCTGCGCGCGCAGCGCTTCGCAGAGGTCCGCCGTGCGCCGGTCCTGCCAGACGATCGCATTGGCGATCGGCTTGCCGGTGGCGCGCTCCCACAGCAGCGTCGTCTCGCGCTGGTTGGTGATGCCGAGCGCCACGATCGCCGTCGCCGGAATGCGGGCTTTCGCAAGCGCCTCGTGCAGGACGCCGGACTGCGTCGCCCAGATCTCGGTGGCGTCGTGCTCGACCCAGCCCGGCTGCGGGAAGATCTGCCGGAACTCGCGTTGCGCCTGCGCGCGGATGGTGCCATCCGCCGCAAAGATGATCGCGCGCGAGCTGGTGGTGCCCTGGTCGAGGGAGAGGACGTAAGACGGCATCATTCGGCTCCGGTTGCGGGTCTTGTGCGCCGCATCGTAAAATCGGCCCGTTGTCGCCATTCTAGCCAGCCGTCGACCACGCGGGTCCGCGCGGGAGCGGTCTTCCACCAAGACCCGAGCGAGCACCCACCGTGTCGCATCCATTACCCCTGTCCACCGTACCGCGCGAGCGCCTGCATCGGCGGACGGTGACGTTCGACGGCTTCGCGCGCGCCGACGGGCTCTTCGACATCGAGGCGCACCTCATTGACGCCAAGGACCACGATTTCACGCTGCTCACCGGCGTGCGTCCGGCGGGTGCCCCGGTGCACGACATGTGGATCCGTGCGACGATCGATCGCAACTTCGTGATCCACGCGATCGAGGCGGCGACCGACAGCGCGCCCTATCCCGGCGTGTGCCACACCATCGCGCCGGCGTACCGCAAGCTCGTCGGGGCGAATCTGGTCGACGGTTTCCGCAAGCGCGTGCACGACGTGCTGGGCGGCGCGAAGGGCTGCACGCATCTCACCGAGATGCTCTCGTACCTGCCCACCGCGGCGATCCAGACCTTCGCCGGCCTGCGCCGGGAAGACTCGGGCCCGGGCAAGCCCTTCCAGCTCGACCGCTGTCACGCGCTTGCGACCACCAGCGACAACGTGCGTCGCCACTATCCGCAGTGGTACCGGGGCGGCACGCCGGTTGCCACCGATTCCCGCGTCACCGAGGAGGAACGTTCGTGAAGATCCACGAGTATCAGGGCAAGGAGCTCTTCCGCAAGTTCGGCGTGCCCGTCCCGCGCGGCATTCCGGCGTTCAGCGTCGACGAGGCCGTGAAGGCTGCGCAGACGCTCGGTGGATCGGTCTGGGTCGTGAAGGCGCAGATCCACGCGGGCGGTCGCGGCAAGGGGGGCGGCGTCAAGGTCGCGAAGTCGCTCGGCGAGGTGCGTCAGCGCGCGGGCGAGATTCTCGGCATGCAGCTCGTCACGCACCAGACGGGCCCCGGCGGCCAGAAGGTGCGCCGGCTGCTGATCGAGGAGGGCGCCGACATCAAGAAGGAGCTCTACGTCGGCATGGTGGTCGACCGCGGCACGCAGCGTGTCGCGCTGATGGCCTCCTCCGAGGGCGGCATGGACATCGAGCATGTCGCCGCCACCACGCCGGAGAAGATCCACAAGGTCTTCGTCGATCCCGCCAAGGGGCTCACTGCCGCCGAGGCTGACGACGTTGCGCGCAAGATCGGCGTCCCCGAGGGCAGCGTGGCGCAGGCGCGCGCGGTGCTGCAAGGGCTCTACAAGACCTTCATCGACACCGATGCGTCGCTCGCCGAGATCAATCCGCTGGTCGTCACCGGCGACGGCAAGGTGGTGGCACTCGACGCCAAGCTCAACTTCGACAGCAACGCGCTCTTCCGCCATCCCGACATCGTCGAGATGCGCGACCTGGACGAGGAGGATCCCGCCGAGGTCGAGGCGTCGAAGTTCGACCTGTCGTACATCTCGCTCGACGGCAACATCGGCTGCCTCGTCAACGGTGCCGGGCTCGCCATGGCGACGATGGATACGATCAAGCTCTACGGCGGCGAGCCCGCCAACTTCCTCGACGTCGGCGGCGGTGCCACCGCCGAGAAGGTCACCGAGGCCTTCAAGATCATGCTGCGCAACCCGAAGTTGAAGGCGATCCTCGTCAACATCTTCGGCGGCATCATGCGTTGCGACACCATCGCCGAAGGTGTGGTCGCGGCCTCCAAGGCGGTCGACCTCAAGGTGCCGCTGGTGGTGCGCATGAAGGGCACCAACGAGGAAATCGGGCGCGAGATCCTCGCCAAGTCGGGCCTGCCGATCATCTCGGCCAACAACATGGCCGAGGCTGCCGAGAAGGCCGTCGTCGCGGCGGGCGGCAAGGTCGTTTCACAATGAGACGCCGAGACACGGAGCAAGCTCGCCTCGGCGTCTCTGCGCCTCTTTGTGGAATTTCTGGGGAGCACCCATGAGCATCCTGGTCAACAAGAACAGCAAGGTCATCACGCAGGGGATCACCGGCAAGACCGGCCAGTTCCACACGCGGATGTGCCGCGAATACGCCAACGGCAAGAACTGCTTCGTCGCCGGCGTCAATCCCAAGAAAGCGGGTGAGGATTTCGAGGGCATCCCGATCTACGCCACGGTGAAGGAGGCGAAGCAGGCCACCGGCGCCACGGTGAGCGTGATCTACGTGCCGCCGCCGTTCGCGGCCGCCGCCATCGACGAGGCGGTCGACGCCGGACTCGATCTCGTGGTGTGCATCACCGAGGGCATCCCGGTGCGCGACATGATCAATACGCGCTACCGCATGCAGGGCAAGAAGACGCTGCTCCTGGGCCCCAATTGCCCCGGTGTCATCACCCCCGACGAGATCAAGATCGGCATCATGCCCGGCCACATCCACAAGAAGGGCCGCATCGGCGTCGTCTCGCGCTCGGGCACGCTGACCTACGAGGCGGTGGGTCAGTTGACTGAACTCGGGCTAGGACAATCGACCGCGGTCGGCATCGGCGGCGATCCCGTCAACGGCTTGAAGCACATCGACATCCTCAAGCTCTTCAACGACGATCCCGATACCGACGCCGTGATCATGATCGGCGAGATCGGCGGCAGCGACGAGGAGACCGCGGCGCTGTGGGCCAAGGAGCACATGAAAAAGCCCGTGGTCGGCTTCATCGCCGGCGTCACCGCGCCGCCCGGCAAGCGCATGGGTCACGCGGGTGCCATCATTTCCGGCGGCAAGGGCACCGCGCAGGAGAAGCTCGACGTGATGGAGGCCTCGGGCATCAAGGTCACCAAGAATCCCGCGGAGATGGGCAAGCTCCTGAAGTCGGTGCTGTAGCGTCGCCCCGGCGGGCGCGGCGGGCGCCCGCCGCGCCACTGTCGGCTTGCCCGGAATCCGGCCAACGAAGCGGCCATTCGGGGCCTTTGCCGCGATGTTGCTTCGCGCCTAACGCCTTGATGTAACATGGCGTATGGCCCGTCATCCGCATCCCGAGCAACCGGCCACCGAACGGGCCACCCATCCGGCCAAATCGGCGGCCACGAGACCGCCCGGGAAGCCGGTCGCGCGCCCGGCCAAGAACCCGGCCAGGACCCCGGACAGCGATGCAGCGGAGGATCGCGGCGAGCCCACGTCCCGGATGGAGCCACTGCTGATCGGTCAGGAGTCGCGCCATCGCACGCCGTTGACCGACCTCGTTCTCGAACTGGCACAAGCGAGCGCCGGCTTGCGGCATTCTCTCCCCGCGGCTCTGCTGACTCCGCTCGCCGACCTTGTGCGCGCGATGAATTGCTATTACAGCAACCTGATCGAGGGGCATGACACGCATCCTGTGGACATCGAGCGCGCGCTCCGGAACGACTACAGCGTCGACGCTCGACAGCGCAGCCTCCAACTCGAAGCCAAGGCGCACATCGCCGTCCAGCAGTGGATCGACGGCGACACGCTCACCGGCCGCACGGTGAGCGTGGACGCCATCCGCGAGATCCATCGCCGGTTTTGCGCGCTTCTCCCCGATGACCTCCTTCGGGTCGAGAATCCTGCGACGAGGCAACGCGTCAAGGTGATTCCCGGTGCGTTGCGAGACCGTGACGTCAAGGTTGGCGCGCACGTCGCGATCAGCCCGCTTGCCGTGCCGCGCTTCCTCCAGCGCTATGCAACCGTCTATGGTTCCCTCGGCAAGACCGAGTCCATCCTGGCTGCAGCGGCAGCACATCACCGTCTGCTGTGGATCCACCCCTTCGTCGACGGGAATGGCCGCGTTGCGCGGTTGCTGTCGCACGCGACGCTGCGCGAGGCGTTGGATACGGGTTCGCTATGGTCGGTGGCGCGCGGGCTCGCGCGTAGCGCGGACACGTACAAAGAGCATCTCGCCCGATGCGACCTCACGCGTCGCAACGATCTCGATGGACGCGGAAACCTGAGTGAAGAGAGTCTCGCCGAGTTCACGCGCTACTTCCTTGCCACCTGCCTCGACCAGGTCTCTTTCATGGAATCCCTCATGCGGCCACGCGAACTGCGCATGCGCATCCTGATCTGGGCTGACGAGGAGGTGCGTCTTTCGCGATTGCCGCCGAAGTCGCAGCGTATTCTCGATGCGATTCTCCACCGCGGGGAGGTGCTGCGCGCCGACACCGCCGCCATCGTCGATGCCAGCGAACGCAGCGCGCGTCGGGTGGTTGCGGCCTTGATCGACATCGGCGCGATCACGTCCGCCAGCACGCGGGCACCGTTGCGCCTCGCCTTTCCGGCGTCACTTGCCAGCCGCTGGATGCCCGGGTTGTTCCCCGAGAAGGGGGCATAGGAGCCCTCCCGGACACCGCGCGCGGGAGGCGTCGGGGCGGCGGCCCGGCACACGCGGCCGGAGGATTTCGACCTACAGAACAGAAACTATGGTTTCTAAAGAGGCCTATAATGGCCGCCTAGAGAAATCATGATTTCCATCACTGCATCTTCCGACGCGCTCGCCTCCCTCGGCCGCCGCCTGCGCGAGGCGCGCATCGAACGCGACGAGCCGATGCGCGTGTTCGCCGAGCGCATCGGTGTCTCGGTGCCGACGCTACGCGCCATGGAGCAGGGTGCCGACACCGTTGCCATCAAGCACTGGGCCAACGCGCTGTGGGCGCTCGATCGCTTGCACGAGCTCTCGTCGGTGCTCGCGCCGTCGCTCTCGCTGCTCGACCGCGCACGACTCGAGCAGCAGCCGCGACGCCAGCGCGCCAGCCGGAGGCGCGTTTGATTGTCCTGCCGGTTTGGGTCACGTTGCCCGACGGCCGCACGCTCGCCGTGGGTACGCTCGCGTGCAGCGAGCCCGACGAGGCTGGCAGGTTCGAAAGCGAGTTCGCGTATGACGAAGGCTGGCTGCGTGATCCCGATCGTTTCCCTCTCGACCCGCTGTCGCTGCCACTCGGTGCGGGGCGCTTTCGCGCACGCCAGTTCGAGCCGCCGCTGGCGATTTTCGACGATGCGCTGCCCGACGACTGGGGGCGCGAGCTCATCGTTCGTGCACGCCGCCTGCCGCATCGCCAGCAGGGGGCGCCGTACCTGCTGAAGGTGATGGCGGAGCACGGGCTGGGCCTCGGTGCACTCTCATTCTCGGAATCGTCCCGATCCAACCGGATGCCGCTTTCGGGTGCGCGAACGAGTCTCGGTCGCCTTGCCGTTGCTGCCGAACGGTTCGAGGCCGGGCTGGGCGTGGACGCTGACGCGTTGCAGGCACTGTTCGCGGCGGGCAGTTCCCCGGGTGGCGCACGCCCCAAGGTACTCGTCCGTGACCGAGGTGGCGAGTGGATTGCCAAGTTGCCGAGCTCGCGCCGCGATGGGCGCTTCGATGTCGTCGGCCTCGAGACCACCGGTCTCGACCTCGCCGCGCGGGCGGGACTGCCCGTGCCCGGGCATCGCCTGGCCACCCTCGGCACGGCGCGACGGCGCGCGCTGCTCGTACGCCGCTTCGACGTGACGCCCGCGGGCGGCCGCCGCCACATGATCTCGCTGCGTACGCTGTGCAAGGAGCGCCCGGGGATCTACGCATTGTCGTACACCGAACTCGCCGAAGCCGTACGCCGCGCCTCCGCGCAGCCACGGGAGGACGTCGCTCGGATGTTCCGCTGGATGGCGTTCAACGCCGCGTTCGGCAATACCGATGACCATCTCAAGAACTTCTGGATGGTTCACGACGACGCCGGCTATCGGTTGAGCGAGGCTTTCGATCTGCTTCCCGATGTCGGCGAACGTCGCGAGCATTGCCTCGCATTCGAGTACGGGCGGGCCGCGCCGACCCGCGCAGAATTGCTGGCGATCGCAGCGCGCTGGGACGTGCGCGATGCCGCGTCCATCCTCGATGCGGTCGTTGCCGGCGTGGCCACGTTCCCGGCCGTCGCGAAATCACGTCGGGTGCCGAAGACGAACATCGACGAGATCGGGTCCGACATCGGACGGCGCGTGCGGTTGCTGGCGGGGGCGGGGCCGCGCGGTGCATGATCGCGGTTCGCTCAGGCATGCGTGCAGGTGGGAGAGTTCACCCGCGCAGCAGGGCTCTTCACTCGCGCCCTCGCCGCGCGCCCCGATCTGCATGCCGCGCTCCTC
>JADZAQ010000089.1 GCA_020852555.1 Burkholderiales bacterium | reverse complement strand
GCGCGCGTGCGCCAGGCACCGTCGGGTCGCCAGGCGATGGTGGTCAGCAGCGCCGAGACGTGCGTTGCGCTGCGCAGGTGCCCGGCGATGCTGCGGCCGTCGGCGTGGCGTACGACGACCAGGCGATCGGCGCCAAGGTGCAGCGCGACCACGCCGCCGCTGCCCCGTCGCAACGCGGCGCTGCGCAAGGTCGATCCCGCCCAGGCGAGGATCACGGCACCCAGCATCGCCTGGGCCAGCGGCGGCATCGGCAGCGCGAGCGCGACCACGAGCGTGGCCAATGCGGCGATACCGATCGCTGCACCAGCGAGCGGCGAGGGGCCGAAGACGACGTCGATCGATGGCGCGTTACGCATGTCCGCATTGAGCGCCGCGGACCGCCGCTGCCGCCATCGGCCGTTCGGCTGACGCGATGGTCACGCAACGGGAAGCGCGCGCGGGACGAGGCGTCCGGCGCGCTGCGCGCGCGACCACAGCAGTGCCGCTGCGACCAGGCACAGCGCGACGCTGATCACCGATGCTTCGGGGCCGAACGCCCCGCCGGTGAGCCATTCGGGCCCCGCCGTTCGCCCGGCGAGCAGCCCATGCGCATCCGTTCCCGATACCGCGAGCCCGAAGATCCCGCCCTGCGTGAAGTTCCACGCGGCGTGAATGCCGATCGCGAACCACAGGCGTCGCGTCACCACGTAGGCGAGCGCCAGCAGGATTCCCGCCTCCACCGCGATGGCCACGAGCGCCAGCAGCGTGGGATGCGGGGAGAAGGCGTGCGCGGCGCCGAAGAGCGCGGCGGAAGCGCCGATCGCGATGGCGGTGCCGAATGCGGCTTCGGTGAGACGATAGATGATGCCGCGGAACACGATCTCCTCGATCACGGCCGCCGCGACGGCCGCGGACAATGCCTTCGCGGCACCCGCCAGCGACCCGCCGCCCACGATCTCAAAATGGCCCAGTGCGGCGAGCACGGCCACCACCGCCGTCAAGAGCGCGCCGCCCAGCAGCACGCCCCAGCCGAGCTCGCGCACTGCGCCTGCGGGCGAGAACTCGGCGAGCGGGCGCTGCTCGATGCGCCGCACGTAGAAGGCGTACGCCAGTACGGCGATCACCGGCAGCAGCACCTGCAGGAAGCGCAGGTTGAGCCCCAGCCGGGCGCCCCACGGGATCGCGAACCCGACCACCGCGAGCGGCGTGAGACAGAGGCCGAACGCGATCCCCAGCCGGCGCAGGAACGCGAGCGGGCGCAGCCGCTCGACGGGAAACAGCACGTTACGTGGACCGGCCCTTGGCGAGCGCGAGCCAGGTCTCGACCACCGTATCGGGGTTGAGCGACATGCTCTCGATGCCCTGATCGAGGAGCCATTGCGCGAGGTCGGGGTGGTCGGAGGGGCCCTGCCCGCAGATGCCGACGTACTTGTCGGCCTTCTGGCAGGCCTTGATGGCGAGCGAGAGCATCGTCTTCACGGCGTCGTCCCGCTCGTCGAACGTCGCCGCGATGGCGCCGCCCGCATCGCGGTCGATCCCCAGCGTGAGCTGCGTCATGTCGTTGCTGCCGATCGAGAAGCCGTCGAAGTGCTCGAGGAAGCGGTCGGCGAGGATCGCGTTCGACGGCAGCTCGCACATCATCACCACCCGCAGGCCGTTCTCACCGCGCACGAGCCCGTTGCGCGCGAGCAGCTCCAGCACCGCACGGGCCTCCTTCAGCGTCCGCACGAACGGCACCATCAGCTCGACGTTGGTGAAGCCCATCACGTCGCGCACGCGCTTCATCGCCTCGCACTCGAGCGCGAAGCAGTCGTAGAACTCGGGTGCGATGTAGCGCGAGGCACCGCGAAACCCCAGCATCGGATTCTCCTCGTGGGGCTCGTAGCGATCGCCGCCCAGCAGGTTGCTGTATTCGTTGGACTTGAAGTCGGACAGCCGCACGATGACTTTCTTCGGGAAGAAGGCGGCGGCGATGGTCGCCACCCCCTCGACGATCTTCTGCACGTAGAACTCGGTCGGGCTCGCGTATCCGGCGATGCGTTGCTCGATCTCGTCGCGGAGCGTCGCGGGCTGCGTCGCGAATTCGAGGAGCGCCTTGGGATGGATGCCGACGTTGCGATTGATGATGAACTCCAACCGGGCGAGACCGACGCCTTCGTTCGGCAGCCGCTGGAACGCGAAGGCGAGCTCGGGATTGCCGACGTTCATCATGATCTTCGTGGGCAGCGGCGGCATGCGATCGAGCGCGATATCCACCACCTCGATGGGCAGGAGGCCGGCGTAGACGTGACCGGTGTCGCCATCGGCGCAGGAGACGGTGACGTCGACGCCGTCGGCGAGCGTCTCGGTGGCGTCGCCGCAGCCGACCACGGCCGGAATACCCAACTCGCGGGCGATGATCGCGGCGTGGCAGGTGCGCCCGCCACGGTTGGTCACGATCGCCGCCGCCCGCTTCATGACCGGCTCCCAGTCCGGATCGGTCATCTCGGTGACCAGCACGTCGCCCTCGGCCACGCGATCCATCTCGGCGGCGGAGCGGACCATGCGCACGCGCCCCTGCCCGATCTTCTGCCCGATGGCGCGACCGCTGGCGAGCACCGGCGCGGTGCGACCGAGGCGGTAGCGCCGCAGGTGCTCCGCGCCCTCCTCATGCGATTTGACCGTCTCCGGCCGCGCCTGGAGGATGTAGAGCTTGCCGTCGCTGCCGTCACGGCCCCATTCGATGTCCATCGGCCGGCCGTAGTGCTGCTCGATGGCCACCGCCGCCCGGGCGAGCGCCTCCGCCTCGGCATCGGTGATCGAGAAACGGATCCGCTCGGCCGGCGGCACGACTTCGGTCACCGTCGAGCGGCCCGCGGCACGATCGGTGGTGAAGATCATTTTGAGCGCCTTGCTCCCCACGGTCTTGCTGAGGATCGCGGGCCGGCCGGCGGCGAGATTGCGCTTGTCGACATAGAACTCGTCGGGGTTGACGGCGCCTTGCACCACGGTTTCACCCAGGCCATAGGCGGCGGTGATGAACACCACCTGATTGAAGCCCGACTCGGTGTCCAGCGTGAACATCACGCCCGATGCGCCCAGGTCGCTGCGCACCATCCGCTGCACCCCGGCGGAGAGCGCGACATCGCCATGCGCATAGCCCTTGTGGACTCGGTAGGCGATGGCCCGGTCGTTGTACAGCGAGGCAAATACCTCCTGCACAGCATGAATTACATTCTCCAATCCATTGATGTTAAGGAACGTTTCCTGCTGGCCGGCAAAGGAGGCATCGGGCATGTCCTCGGCGGTGGCCGACGACCGGATCGCAAACGAGGCTCCCGGCGCACCTTCGACGAGCGTCCGATAGGCGTTGCCGATGGCCTCCACCAGTGCCGGTTGCAGCGAGGCCCGGGTGATCCAGCCGCGGATCTCCTGGCCGGCGGCGGTGAGCGCCGGCACGTCGCCGACGTCGAGACCGGCAAGGCGAGTGGCGATTCGCCGCGTGAGATCGTTATGGGAAAGGAAGTCTCGAAAGGCGGTGGCGGTGGTCGCGAATCCACCGGGAACCTCGATTCCGGCGTGCGCGAGTTGGCCGATCATCTCGCCCAGCGACGCATTCTTGCCGCCCACCTCCTCGACGTCGGACATGCGCAAGCGAGCAAACGGAACGACGAGCGGACGGGATGGACTCATGATGGAGGGGGCGGATGGCTGCGCTGCACGGCGCGACGGGGTCGATCTTACCCGGTGTCCAGCCGGCACCAGCCGCCAGTGCGCAACCTGGCGCGCGCATCGGTGGCACCGCTACGGGCGTGGACCGGTACGCATTTGCCGCGGAGCAACGAGATCGCCCGTCGAGGGCGGCCTACCGTACGGCGTCGGCTGGACTACGGCCGGATGGGGTCGGGCGACGGCGCTTGCAGCAACGAGTCGTCGTCCGCATCGATTCCGGTCTCGCCGTCGTGACCGAGATTGACTCCGCCATCCGGCGTGGCGCGGTGCCGGCTACGCACCGCCCGGCGGAGCGTGCGATACAGATCGGGATGCGATTCCTTGAGGTATCCGATGATCTCGAAATCGACCCGCTTGACTTGCGACAGATCCAGCTGTTCGACATGAACAAGGCGCAGCAACTCCTTGACGGGACGTGGCATGTCGCGCCCGCTCTCGTACCGGGAGCCACCGCTTTGCGTGACCCCGATCTGCGTCCAGAACTGTTCCTGGTTAAGACCCAGGCGACGGCGGATTTCCCGGGGATTCAGCACACGATCGAGAATCTTCACGTCACGAAACCTTCGGCTATGAAGGACGCGGCCAGCCCGCAGCCTATACCAATGGCATATCTTTGACTTTTTTGCAGGAAAGCGCAAGTCATCCGGACGGGCGGCCAAAACCGCATTGCTACAATGTGCGTCGTGCGCAGCGCGATCACTCGTTTCCACCGGTGGCAGCTTATCCGGCCCGCAAGGTGACCTTCGACCTGCACGCACATTCCACTGCGTCCGACGGCTTGCTCACCCCGGCAGCGCTCGTCGCGCGCGCGGCCGCCCATGGCGTCGACGTCCTGGCGCTGACCGACCACGACGACACCGCCGGCATCGCCGAAGCGGCGAGCGCGGCACGGGCGGCGAGCATCACGCTCGTGCCGGGTGTCGAGGTCTCCGCCACGTGGGAGCGGCACACGGTCCATGTCGTCGGGCTGCACGTCGACGGCGCCGATCCCGCGCTGGCGGCGGGGCTCGCCCAGGTACGCGCCGGGCGGCAGGCCCGCGCCCGTCGCATCGCGGAAGCGCTCGCGCAGGTCGGCATCCGGGGCGCCTACGAGGGAGCGATGGCCTTTGCCGGCGGTGATCATCTCGTCTCACGTGCGCATTTCGCACGCTATCTCGTCGCGCAGGGTCGCGCGAAATCGGCCGTCGACGTGTTCCGGCGCTACCTCGTGCCCGGCAAGCCCGGCTACGTGGCGCACGACTGGGCGCCGCTTGCCGAGGCGATCACCTGGATCCGTGCTGCCGGCGGTCAGGCGGTCCTGGCGCACCCGGGCCGCTACGCCGTCACGCCGACCGGCATGCGCCGTCTGCTCGCGAGCTTTCGCGATGCCGGCGGCGACGCGCTCGAGGTCGTTTCAGGGGCGCACACCCGCGCCGAGTGCGAGACGTTCGCCGGCTACGCGCGCAGCTTCGGACTGCTGGCGTCGACCGGGTCCGACTTCCACGGACCCGAGGAGAGTCCGCACGAACTGGGCAGCCTCCCGGCGGCGCTGCCCGGAACGACGCCGGTGTGGTCGCGATGGTAGCGGGCAGCGGTGGCCGGCGCGGCAAGCGCACCGTGTTCTTCATCTCGGACCGCACCGGCATCACCGTCGAGATGCTCGGCAACAGCCTGCTCACGCAGTTCGACGAGTTCGACTTCGAGCGGGTCACGCTGCCCTTCGTCGATACCCCCGAGCGCGTGGCCGATGCGGTGCGGGTGGTCAACGAGACCGCGCACGCGGAAGGCCATCGCCCCATCGTGATCAGCTCGATCGTCGACGAGGCGATGAGCGAGACGGTGCGTCGCGACGTCGATGCACTCACGCTCGACCTCTTCCAGGTCTTCATCCAGCCACTCGAAGGCGAACTGCGCACCAAGAGCTCGCACGCCGCGGGGCGCTCGCACGGCATCGCCAACAGCCATGGCTATTTCGCGCGGATGGAGGCGATCGCCTTCGCGCAAGCGCATGACGACGGCGCCAGCACACGCGAGCTCGACAAGGCACAGGTGGTCCTGGTGGGCGTGTCGCGCTGCGGAAAGACGCCGACCTCGCTCTACCTCGCACTCCAGTTCGGTATCCGCGCGGCCAATTTTCCGCTGACCCCCGAGGACTTCGTGGCCCGCCGGCTGCCGGCGTCGATCGTGCCCTTTCGCAGCAAGCTCTTCGGCCTCACCATCCAGCCGCAACGCCTGCACGAGATCCGCGAGGAGCGCCGCCCACGCAGCAAGTACGCCGCCGTCGACCATTGTCGTCACGAAGTGCGCGAAGCGGAGGCGCTGATGATCCGCGAGAACATCCCGATGCTCGACACGACGACGAAGTCGATCGAAGAGATCGCGACGACGATCCTGCACCGCGCACGCCTGCAGCGGCACATCTACTGACTCGCTGATGCGCGGCCGGCGAGGGGTCCGTCAAAGACCGTAGAAGCGGCGCGCGGCCCCGCCCAGCAACGACGCGCGATCGACCGGAGTGAGCGTGGCCGCCAGATCGAGGGTCGCGGCGTGCCAGCTTGCGTAGCCACCAGCGAGATCGACGACGGGCCAATCGCTGCCCCACATGAGACGCTGCGGACCGAAACAATCGACGAGGTGATCGAACCAGCGGCGCAGCGAGGCGGCCGTCCAGCCGTCACCCGCTTCGGTCACGAGCCCGGAGACCTTGCAGCAGACCCCCGGATGCGCGGCGACGGCACGCATGAGGCCCGCCCATGGTTCCCATTGACCACTGCGAATGTCCGGCTTGGCCGCATGGTCGACGACCATCGCGAGGTCAGGATGACGCTCGAGCAGCGTCGGCAGCGCGCGCAGTTGCGAAGGCTTGACGAGGGCGTCGAAGCGCAGGCCCAGGCCAGGCAGAACGGCGAGCGCACGGCCCACGTCGGCGCGCAGGATCCACTCGGGATCCGGCAGATCCTGCAGCATCGGGCGCACGCCCTTGAGGAGCGGATCGGCGGCGAGCTCGCCAAGCGTCGCGATCGCGTCGGGGTCGGCGAGATCGACCCAGCCCACCACCCCGCGGACGAGCCCGTCGCTGCGGCGCGCGATATCGAGCAGGTAGCGCGTCTCGGCGACCGTCGCCGCGGCTTGCACGAGGACCGTGGCGTCGATCCGCGCCGCGGTGAACGCGGGTCGCGCGTCGGCGAGCGAGAAATCGCCGTAGATGGGCCCCATCGCCGGCGTGAGCCAGCCGTAGTCGCCGCGCGCGAGCGACCAGACGTGATGGTGCGCGTCGACGCGTTCGATCACGGCAGCGGCGCATCTGCCCCAACGAGGCGGCGTTCGCGCAGTTCCCGCCAGAAAGCGGCAGGAATCGGGAAGCGGCGCATCGTCACGAGATCATCGACTTCCTCGACGCTGCGCGCACCGGCCAGCACCGCCGCAGCGGCCGGATGGGCGGCGACGAACTGCAGTGCGGCCGCCCGCAGCGGCACCTGGTGGCGGGCGCAGACCGCCTCGATGGCGGCGACCTGCGCCACGATGGCTGCCGGCGCCGGCGCGTAGTCGAAGTAGGCGACGCCACCGGCGGGTGGATGCGTTCCGGTGGCAAGGATGCCGGAGTTGTACGGCCCGCCGAGGACGAGCGCCACGCCCCGCTGCCGGCACAGCGGCAGCAGCGTCGCCGCCGCCGACGCGTCGGCGAGCGTGTAGCGGCCGGCGAGGAGGATCACGTCGAGGTCGGCGTGCCGCAGCACGTCGTGGCAGATCGCGACGCCGTTGACGCCGATCCCGAACGCCGCGATGTCGCCGCTGCGCTTCAGCTCGGCCAGCGCCGGCAGGCCGCTGTCGAGCAGCGCGCGGAAGTGCGCGTCGAACGCGTCGCCGTGCGTCGCACGGTCGAGGTCGTGCACGTACACGATGTCGATGCGCTCGATGCCGAGCCGCACGCGGCTCTCGGCGAGCGAACGCAGCACGCCGGCACGCGAATAGTCGTAGGACTGCTGGTAGCGCGGCAGGTCCACGTAGCCGTTGTGCTCGGTCGGGGCTCCGGCGGCGCTGTGCAGCAGTCGGCCGATCTTGGTCGACAGCAGGTACTCGCGTCGAGGGTGCGCGCCCAGCGCCGCGCCGAAACGCCGCTCGGACAGCCCGTTGCCGTAATGCGGCGCGGTGTCGAAGTAGCGCACGCCGCATTGCCACGCGCGCTCGAGCATCGCTCGTGCGTCCGCCTCGGACACCACGCGGAAGAGGTTCCCGAGAGGGGCGCCACCGAGCGCGACACCCGTCGTCACCGTTGCGGCTCGAAGCCGTTCCTCGATCACTGGTTGCGCGCTGACATGTCAGTCATTAGACTGCCACGATCCTACGCGACCGGCACGCGATCGCGCAAGCCGCGTCGAGAGGCCCCACGACTTCGTCAAGGAGATCCGCCGATGAAACACACTCGCCGCCTGGCCCTCGCCGTGCCCGCCATCGTGGCGGCCGCCCTCGTCTGGCCCGCGACCACGCTGGCCCAGGAGATCGTGCTGCGCTGGTCGGACGTGGTGCCGGCCTCGCATCCCTCGGTGCAGATGATCGAGCGCATCGCGGCCGACGTGAAGACGAAGTCCGCCGGACGCATCGCGATCCAGTCGTTTCCCGGCGGGCAGCTGGGCTCGTCGCGCGACACCATCGAAGCGGTGGCCAACGGCACGCAGCAGCTCGTCACCGAGGGCGCCGCCAACTTCGGCGCCTGGGTCCCGGCAATCTCGGTCGTCGAGAGTCCTTACGTCTGGCGTGACGGCGATCACCTCGTGAAGGCGATGGCCGGGCCGGTCGGCAAGGCGTTCAACGACGAACTCATCGCCAAGCGCGGCATGCGCATCCTGGGCACCACCTACTACGGCACGCGCCACCTCACCACGACGAACAAGGAGGTGCGCACGCCCGCCAACCTCGTCGGCTTCAAGTTGCGCGTTCCTGAAAACGACGTCTTCAAGGCGATGGCCGAAGCCTGGGGCGCGCGGCCGACGCCGATGAACTTCGGCGAGCTCTACCTCGCGCTCAAGCAGGGGGCCGTCGATGGCCAGGAGAATCCGCTGCCGACGATCAAGTCCGGCAAGTTCGACGAGGTGCAGAAGTACCTCATCCTCACTGCACACATCATCACGCCGCGGATCATCGTCGTGAACGAGAACTTCTGGAAGGGTCTCAAGCCCGCGGACCAGAAGATCATTCAGGATGCGATCGACACCGGCGTCACCTGGCAGAACGCGGAGCTTGCCAGGCAGGAGGCGGCGCTCGTCGAGGCGTTCAAGGCGAGCGGCATGACGGTGATCCCCGTGGACATCGAAGCGTTCCGCAAGCCGGTGGTGAGCGCGGTGGTGCCCAAGTTCGAGGCGCGCTGGGGCAAGGGAACCTACGAGAAACTGCAAGCGATCAAGTGAGCCGCGCGTGAAGGCGGCACTGCGCCTTGCCGAGCGCACGATCGACGCGGCCGCGATCGTCATTTTCTCCGGAATCCTCCTGTGCGTCCTGGCGCAGGTGGTGTTCCGCTATGCGTTGAACAGTCCGCTCACCTGGAGCGAGGAACTCGCCCGCTACCTCTTCATCTGGTGCGCGTTCCTGGGCTGGATCATCGCCTCGCGACGGCGCAGTCACCTCGCGATGACCTTCGTCGTCGAGCGGATGCCGCGGCCCGCGCAGACGGCGATCGCGGTGGTCATCGAACTCGCCACCCTGCTCTTCGCCTGGCTTCTCGGTTCGCGCGGACTCGCGCTGGTGCGCAACAACTGGGACGTGGAAAACGTGGCGGTGCCCTTCAATCTCGGGGTCGTGTACCTCATCGAACCGATCGCCGCGGTAGCGATTGCCGTGTATGCGCTGATCGCGCTCGTCGCGGTGCTGCGAGGCCCCCGCGCCGCGATCGCGCGCGGCGGTCCGGCGTGAAGGCGGCGCGATGACCACGCTCATGCTGTCGATTCTCGCAGTGTGGCTGGTCGCCATCTTCCTGGGGCCACCGCTGTGGCTTGCGATGTCGCTCGCGGGCTGGGCCTTCCTCGCGCTCGCCGGGATTCCCGACCTCGCCTTCGCGCAGCGCATCGCCAAGGCCGCGGATTCGTTCCCGCTGCTCGCCGCTCCGCTATTCATCCTGATGGGCAACGTGATGAATACCGCCGGGATCACGCAGCGGATCTTCCGTTTCGCGTCCGTGTGCGTGGGCTGGATGCGCGGAGGGTTGTGTCACGCCAACATCGTGGCGAGCGTGTTCTTCGCGGGCACCTCGGGTTCGGCAGTCGCCGATGCCGGCGGCCTCGGCACCCTGGAGATCAAGGCGATGACCGATGAAGGGTACTCGGCCGACATCGCCGCCGCGGTCACGGCGTCGTCGGCCACCATCGGGCCCATCATTCCGCCGTCGCTACCGATGATCATCTACGGCGTCTCCGCCGAAACGTCGATCGGCGGCCTGTTCCTCGCCGGCGTCATTCCCGGTCTCCTGATGGCGGGGGCGCTGATGGTCATGGTGCGGGCCATCGCAACGAAGCTCGACCTGCCGCGGCACGCCTTTCCGGGGCTGGGCGACCTGTGGCGAGCGTTTCGCGATGCCTTCTGGGCACTGCTGACGCCGGTCATCCTCTTCGCCGGCCTCTTCGGCGGCGTGTTCACGCCAACCGAGGCGGCCGCGGTCGCCGTTGCCTATGCGATCGTGCTGGGGCTCTTCATCTACCGCGACTTCCGGCTCGCCGACCTCCCCCGCATCATGCTCGACACCGTCGAGACGACCGGTGTCGTGCTGGCGCTGGTGATGGCGGCGGCGTTGCTCGCCTATTGCCTCGCGCTGTCGCAGTTTCCGCAGGCGGCGGGCGCCTACCTCACGAGCCTGGCCACCAGCCCCATCGTCTTCCTGCTGATCGTCAACGTGATCCTGCTCGTCGTCGGTTGCTTCATGGAGGGCCTTGCCGCGATGCTGATCCTGATCCCGATCCTGGTGCCGGTGGCACTGAAGCTCGGGATCGATCCGATCCAGTTCGGACTCGTCTTCGTCCTGAACCTCATGATCGGCACGATCACGCCACCGGTCGGCATCGTGCTGTACGTCACGGCCAAGGTGGCGAACATCTCCTTCGAGCGGGTCACCCGCGCCACGATGCCGTTCCTGATGCCGCTGCTGGTCGTGCTGGTCCTGGTCACCCTGTTTCCGCCGCTGTCGACATGGCTTCCCGCGCTCCTGCTGGGACGGTGACGACGCCCACGCCGGGCCCCGCGCGACGGCGGCAATTGCGCTGGCAGGCGTACGATCGCTTCCAGCAGCAACTCCTGGCCGCCCACATCCGTCCGGGGCAGTTCGTGTCGCAACGCGAACTCGCCGCGCTGACCGGGTTGCCGCTGGGGGCGATCCGCGAGGTGATCCCGCGTCTCGAAGCCGAGCGCCTCCTCGTCACGGTCCCGCAGCGCGGATTGCAGATCGCCAACGTCGATGTGAAGCTGGTACGCAACGCGTTTCAGCTCCGGCTCGCGCTGGAGAAGGAGGCGACGGCACAGTTCGCGCTCAGCGCGACCGCGGCACAGCTCGACGCCCTCGAGTCGGCCCACCGGGACATCGTCCGGCGCGCCGCCCGCCGCGTGTCGCCGGCGCTGCTCGACGACGCACAAGCCGTCGACTGGGGCTTGCACGACACCATGATCGACGCGCTCGGCAACGAGATCGTGTCATCGATCTACCGGGTGAACAGCCTGCGCATTCGCCTCATCCGGCTCGACCGCGTCACGTTGAGTCGCGACTCGCTGCTGCCGGCGATGGAGGAGCACCTGGCGCTCCTCGCCGCCCTACGCGCGCGCGATTGCGCACGTGCGGCGGTTGCCATCGAAGCGCATCTCACCCACGCGCGCAATCGCGCGCTGGGCATCTGAGGAAACCGCCATGCAAGGACACCCGCGGCGCCTGATCGAGGGTCTGTGGTGCGCGACGCTCACTCCGCTCGACGCCGACGGCCGCATCGATCACCTTCGCCTTGTCGATCACGTGCGTAGACTCCTCGCGCAGGGCGTCGTCGGGGTCGCCCCGTTCGGGACCACGGGTGAAGGACCTTCGCTGTCGACGGCGCAACGGCGCCGCGGCGTCGAGGCGCTACTCGCGGCAGGGATTGCGCCGGCGCGGGTCTTGCCCGGTACCGGTTGCGCGTCGCTCGCCGAGACGATCGAGCTGACACGGCACGCGGTAACCTCCGGCTGCATCGGGGCGCTCGTCCTGCCACCGTTCTTCTGGAAGCAGCCGAGCGATGATGGCGTCTTCGCGTGGTACGCGCGGCTCATCGACGGCGTGGCCGATGCGCGGCTGCGCGTCGTGCTCTATCACCTGCCGCAGGTTTCCGCGGTTCCGCTGTCGCCCGACCTGGTCGCGCGTCTCGCCGCGGCGTTTCCGGATGTCGTCGTCGGCGTCAAGGACAGCGGGGGGGACTGGGCGCACACTCGAGCCCTGCTCGCGCGGGTGCCGCAGCTCACCGTGGTGATCGGTCACGAGCCGGACCTGCCCAAGCTCGTGCGCGCGGGTGGCGCGGGCACGATCTGCGGCGTGGCCAACGTGTATCCCGATCTCGTAGCCGCGTTGCTCCTCCCCGACGTGGCACCAGAGCGCGAAGCGCGCATCGCCGCGTTCATCGAGATCCTCTTCGCGCAACCGTTCCTCCCGGCACTGAAGAGCATCCTCGCCGATCGCACCGCCGACGATGCCTGGCGCAGCGTGTGCCCGCCGCTGGTCGCGCTTGCATCGTCGCAACGGGAGCGGCTGCGCAGCGCGCTGCGGGCGGCGCGCTTCGCGTGAGCGACGTTGCGGATCGCTGCGCGCCGTTGCGCCGCGTGCCATGCGGCGGTGCCCGGCGTTAGAATGCCGGTTCCCGTCACCCGCATCGCGACCATGGCCATGCTCACCCGTCTGCGTACCCTCGTCCTCGTCGTTCTCGCCACGTTCGCCTTCGCGCGCCCGGCAGCCGCCGTCGACTACACCGACATCTGGTGGAATCCCAACGAATCGGGTTGGGGGGTCAATTTCATCCAGGCGAGCAACTTCATCTTCGCCACCTTCTTCATCTACGGCACCGACCAGCAGCCGACCTGGGTCACGGCACAGCTCACGGCGGGGAGCAACAACGTGTGGACGGGCCCCCTCTACTACACCACCGGCTCGTTCTATGGGGCGCCGTGGAATCCCAACCAGCAGACGACGACGCAGGTAGGGACGGCCACCTTCGTGCCCACCGACTCGGCAACGGGGCAGCTCACCTACGTCGTCGGCACGACCACGGTGGTGAAGACGATCACCCGGCAGACGCTGAAGTCGTTCTTCGCGGGCGGGCAGTACGCCGGGGCCGTGCAACTCGTCTATAGCGGATGCAGCAGTGGCAACGGGACATCGACCTACTGGACGCAGCTCGCCGTGACGCAGCGCGCCAATGGGACGATGCGCTTCGCCTGGCAAGCCTACGATGCCAACGGCAATCCGTTCACCTTCGCGATGGATGGGGCCTCCGTGCAGCAAGGCGTGCTCTACCGGTTGCCGGGCGCGACGTATACGTTCGATTCGACGACGCTAACCGCCAACATGTCGCAGATCCGCGTAACCACCCAGGGCATCGAGGGCACGTGGGTGTCGAACTTCGGACAGGGTTGCGTGGAGAACGGCTACTTCTCGTTGCTGTGGGTCTCGCAGTAGCCGGTGCTCCGTTGGCGGCGGACGAGTTCGAAGAGAACGACCGCAGCGGCCGCGGCCGCGTTGAGCGATTCCATGCCGCCGGGCATCGGAATGGTGACCGCGAGGTTCGCCGCGGCGGCGAGCGCCGGCGATAGTCCGGCGCCCTCGTTACCGATCGCGATCGCCCACGGTGCCGCGATCGGCGTTGCGTACAGGTCGGCACCATGGACCACGCCGGTCGCCACCATCGTGCCGCCGGCGGCGTGAAAAGTGCGTACCCAAGCGACGAGGTCCGCATCTTCGGTGATCGAGACCAGGAACTGGGCGCCCTGCCCGGCGCGCAGCGCCTTCGGCGACCACGCGGAAGCACAGCCCGTCCCAAGGAGAACGTGTTCGACACCCGCGGCGGCGGCGGTGCGCAGGATCGTGCCGACGTTGCCTGGATCCTGCACGCCATCGAGCAGCACGTGGCGGGTCGTCGCGGAGGCGACCGGGCCAGCCGGCATCGGCACGACGGCGAGGACGCCGACGTCGGGCGACGTCGTGACCACGGTGGCGAGGAGTGCCCGCGGCACCCGGAGGACGTCCTTGGTCGGCATTGCCCGCACGAGTGTCGCGAGCGCGGGGCTCGCCGGCGCGCCGTCGAGCACGAGGAGCGTCAACGGCACCCCGCAGCGCGCCAGATACATCGTCACCAGGTGCTCGCCTTCGAGCACGCAGCGGCCGCTCTTGCGACGGGCGCGGCCCGATGCGAGCAGACGTCCCGCTTCGACGAGCCGCGGATTGTCCTGGGACGTGACCTGCGGCACGACCGGAGGCGCGCTAGCGCGGCGCGCCCTTGGCGGCGCCCTTCGGCGGCGGGTTGGTCAAGACCGCACCCTGCTGGAGCTGGAAGAACACCTCGTCGGAACGGATCATGCCAAGCTCCGAGCGGGCGCGCTCCTCGATCGCCTCGGACCCGGTCTTCAAGTCACGTACGTCGGCGTCGAGCGCGGCATTGCGCGCCTTGAGCTTGAGGTTCGCCTCACGCTGCTGCACGAGCTGCCGATCGGTTTCGCGAACCTGCAGCCAGCCGCCCTTGCCCAACCACATCGGATACTGCAACCCGATGATCAATGCGATGAAGACGAGGGCGAGCCAGCGCACGTGCCGTCAGGCGATGTTGAAGAACGCGCCGCGACCGGGATAGCTCGCCGCGTCGCCCAAGTCCTCCTCGATGCGCAGGAGCTGGTTGTACTTGGCGATGCGGTCGGAGCGGGATAGCGAGCCCGCCTTGATCTGGCCGGCGTTGGTGCCCACCGCGAGGTCGGCGATGATGCTGTCCTCGGTCTCGCCGGAACGATGCGAGATCACCGAGGTGTACTTCGCACGGGTGGCCATCGTCACTGCGGCGAAGGTCTCGGTGAGCGTGCCGATCTGATTGATCTTGATGAGGATCGAATTGGCGACCCCCTTGGCGATCCCCTGCTGAAGAATCTTCGTGTTGGTCACGAAGATGTCGTCGCCGACCAGCTGCACGTTGCGGCCGAGGCGATCGGTCAAGTATTTCCAGCCCGCCCAATCGTCCTCCGCCATGCCGTCCTCGATGCTGACGATCGGATACTTGTCGCACCAGGCAGCGAGCATGTCGGCGAATTCCTCGGGGGCGAGCGCCCGGTTCTCCGACTCGAGCGCGTACCTGCCGTCGCGATAGAACTCGGAGGCCGCGCAGTCGCAGGCGAGCGCGATGTCGCTGCCCGGCGTGTAGCCGGCCTTGTCGATCGCCTCGACGAGGAGCTGCAGCGCGGCCTCGTTGCCCGGCAGGTTCGGCGCGAAGCCGCCCTCGTCGCCAACCGTCGTCGGCCAGCCACGACCATCGATGATCTTCTTCAGCGTGTGGAAGACTTCGGCGCCGTAGCGCAGCGCCTCGCGAAACGTCGGTGCGCCGATCGGAACGAGCATGAACTCCTGCAGGTCCACCGCATTGTTGGCGTGTGCGCCACCGTTGATGACGTTCATCATCGGCACCGGCAGTTGCATCGGGCCGGCGCCGCCGAGGTAGCGATACAGCGGCAACGACGCCTCCTCCGCCCCGGCCTTGGCCACCGCGCAGGACACGGCGAGGATGGCGTTGGCGCCCAGGCGTCCCTTGTTCTCGGTGCCGTCGAGCTCGATCAGCGTCCGGTCGACGAACGCCTGCTCGGAGGCGTCGAGGCCGAGGATCGCCTCGCAGATCTCGGTATTGACGTGCTCGACCGCCCGGGTCACTCCCTTGCCGAGATAGCGTGCCGGATCACCGTCACGCAACTCCACGGCCTCCTTCGACCCGGTCGAGGCGCCCGAAGGCACCGCCGCACGGCCGGAAACGCCCGATTCGAGGACGACATCGGCCTCGATGGTGGGATTGCCGCGGGAATCGAGGATTTCGCGGGCGATGACGTCGACGATGGCGCTCATGGGTTTCGGGAATCAGGAATCGGGAATCGGGGATCGGTCAGGGCGCGTTGGCGGCGGCGAGCAGGTCGGCTTCGGCGAAGCGACGGCGCTTCACCGTCGCGTCGAGTTCCTTGAGCGTCTCGAGGAGCTCGCGCATGCGACCGAGCGGCCAGCTGTTGGGGCCGTCGGACATCGCTTGGTCGGGATCGGGGTGGGTTTCCATGAACACCCCGGCGATACCGGCGGCGACGGCGGCGCGGGCGAGGACCGGGACGAACTCGCGCCTTCCCCCGGATGCCGTGCCCTTGCCACCCGGCAACTGCACCGAGTGCGTCGCGTCGAACACCACCGGGCAAGCGGTCTCGCGCATGATCGCGAGCGAGCGCATGTCGGAGACCAGGTTGTGGTAGCCGAACGAGGCCCCGCGCTCGCACACCATGATGTTGTCGGCACCGCTCGCGGCGCGCGCCTTGCGCACGACCTGCAGCATGTCCTCGGGGGCGAGGAACTGGCCCTTCTTGATGTTCACCGGCTTGCCCGCAGCGGCCACCGCCTGGATGAAATCGGTTTGCCGGCACAGGAACGCCGGGGTCTGCAAGACATCGACCACCGCGGCCACCGCGGCGATGTCGCTGCTGGCATGCACGTCGGTCAGCACCGGCACTTCCACGTGCTGGCGCACGTCGGCCAGGATGCGCAAGCCCGCCTCCATGCCGAGGCCACGAAACGCATCGACCGCGCTGCGGTTCGCCTTGTCGTATGACGACTTGAAGATGAACGGGATGTCGAGCGAGGCGCAGATCGCCTTGAGCTCCCCGGCAACGTCCATCTGCAACTGCCGCGACTCGATCACGCACGGGCCGGCGATGAGGAATAGCCGGCGATCGAGCCCGACGTCGTAGCCGCAGAGCTTCATCGGTGAGCCACCGCCGGTGTCGGCTGTCGCCGCCGATCGCCACCCGCTGCGCTTGTGCGCTTCATGCTAGATCGATGCGACCAGTTCGGCGATGGCGGTCACCGCATCGCCGCGATCCTTTGCCCGCCGCGCGAGCGCGGCCTCGATGAAGGCGGCGAAGAGCGGATGGCCACGCCGCGGATTGGACGTGAATTCCGGATGGAACTGGCAGGCGAAGAACCACGGGTGTCCGGGCAACTCGATCATCTCGACGAGATCGCCTGCCGTCGCGTTTCGCGCCCGGCCGCCGATCGCCAAGCCCGCCGCCTCGAGCCGCGGAAGGTAGTGATTGTTGACCTCATAGCGATGGCGGTGCCGCTCGGTGACCGTCGTCGTCCCGTAGATCCGGTGTGCGAGCGAGCCGGGCACCACGGTGCACGACTGGGCGCCGAGGCGCATCGTGCCGCCCAGGTCGGAGTCCGCGCTGCGGATTTCGATGCTGCCGTCTCGACTCTGCCACTCGGTGATGAGCGCCACCACCGGATGCGGTGTCGCCGCGTCGAACTCGGTGCTGTTGGCGCCGGTGAGCCCCGCTTTGTGCCGCGCGTATTCGATGACCGCGACCTGCATGCCGAGGCAGATGCCGAGATAGGGAACCCCTGCCTCGCGGGCGAAGCGAACCGCGGCGATCTTGCCTTCGACGCCCCGCTTGCCGAAGCCGCCTGGAACGAGTATCGCGTCCATCCCGCGCAGGGTGTCCACGCCATCGCGCTCGATGTCTTCCGAGTCGACGTAGTGAATATTCACCTTGGAACGCGTGTGCATCCCGGCGTGGATCAGCGCTTCGGACAGCGACTTGTACGATTCGGTGAGGTCGACGTACTTGCCGACCATGGCGATGTCTACCGTCTCCTTCGGGTTGTCGAGCGCGTCGACCATGTCGTTCCACACGGCGAGGTTGGCGGGCGGCGGGTCGAGGGCGAGCTTGCGGCAGACGATCACGTCGAGCCCTTCGGCGTGCAGGTTGCCCGGAATGCGGTAGATCGAGTTCGCATCGAGCGCCGGGATCACCGCCTCGGGCGCCACGTTGGTGAAGAGCGCGATCTTGCGCCGGTCGCCTTCCGGGATCGGCCGATCCGCGCGACACAGCACGACGTCGGGCTGGATGCCGATCTCGCGCAGCTCCTTCACCGAGTGCTGCGTCGGTTTGGTCTTCATCTCGCCCGCCGACGGGATGTACGGCACCAGCGTGAGGTGGATGTAGCAGACGTTGTCGCGGCCGAGCGTGATGCCCAGTTGCCGGATCGCCTCGAGGAACGGCAGCGATTCGATGTCGCCGACGGTGCCGCCGACCTCGACGATCGCGACCTCGGCGTCACCTGCCCCCACGCCGATCCAGCTCTTGATCTCGTCGGTGATGTGCGGGATCACCTGTACCGTCCCGCCGAGATAGTCGCCACGGCGCTCCTTGCGGATGACCGATTCGTAGATCTGCCCGGTGGTGAAGTTGTTGCGCTTGCTCATCCGGACATCGGTGAAGCGCTCGTAGTGGCCGAGGTCGAGGTCGGTCTCGGCACCGTCGTCCGTCACGAACACTTCGCCGTGCTGCAACGGCGACATCGTGCCGGGATCGACGTTGATGTACGGATCGAGCTTGAGGTTGGTGACGCGGACGCCGCGAGAGGCCAGGATGGCAGCCAGCGAGGCAGCGGCGATGCCCTTGCCGAGCGAGGAAACCACACCGCCGGTCACGAAGACGAACTTCGTCATGGTTCGATCCCGCGTGGAAATTCACATTCTACCGGAATCGGTGCGGGGCATTGCGTGATCCGGCGTCAAGTTGGAACACGCTACCGTCGTGGACGCTCGCGGGCGTGCCCCATGGCCGCTTCAGACCGCCGCGAGGCCGGATGCGATCCGCGCGCACGCCTCGTCGCGGGAAAGGAGCGCGAGCACGGCGTCGATCGCCGGCGTGTGGCCGGTGCCGCTGACGAGCCAGCGCACCGGCATCATCACCTCGCCGGCCTTGAGCTTGTGCTCAACGGCGACGGCCTTGAGGAGCGCCGCCAGCGCTTCCCGATTCCAGGCGACCGCGGCAAGCCGCTGCGCGACGTCGGCGACCGCGGCGCGCACCGCAGGGGTCAGCATTTCGCGCAGCGTCTCGACCGGCGCGGCGGGTCGCGCGTAGAAGTACGCCGCCGCGTC
>JADZAQ010000088.1 GCA_020852555.1 Burkholderiales bacterium | reverse complement strand
GGGCCGGCGATCGGCGCCGGCCCGGTGGGCATCTTACCCTGCGGCCCGCCGTCGTGGCCTTGCTATGATCGGGGCTTTCCCGAAAGGCCCTGCCGTGTCGAACCACGCCCACGCCCTGCCTGCTCGGCGCATCGCACGCGCATCGTCACGCCGCCTGCGGTGGGGCTCGTGGCTGCTGGCCGTCGCGTGTCTCGCGATCGCCGTTCCGGCCTGGGCGTCGGAAGGCGGTGTGGACGGCAGCAAGCTCTCCGCGTTGTGGGTCGTGCCGTTCGCCGGAATCCTGCTCTCCATCGCCATCGCGCCGGTGGTCGCCTCCGAGTTCTGGATGCTCCACTTCGGGAAGGTGACGATCTTCTGGACGCTGGCCTTCCTCGTCCCGTTCGCGATCCTGTACGGCGTGGGCATCGCCACCCGGGAGGTCGCGCACACGCTCCTCCTCGAGTATGTCCCGTTCATGGTGCTGCTGCTGGCGCTGTTCACCGTCTCCGGCGGCATCCACGTGCGCGGCAACCTGCACGGCTCGCCGGCGCTCAACACCGGACTCCTCGCGCTCGGCACCGCACTGGCGAGCTTCATGGGAACGACCGGCGCCGCGATGCTGCTCATCCGCCCGCTGCTGCGCGCCAACGACCAGCGCAAGCACCGCGCGCACGTGGTCGTCTTCTTCATCTTTCTCGTCGCCAACATGGGCGGCGCCCTTACGCCGCTTGGCGATCCGCCGCTCTTCCTGGGATTCCTGAAGGGCGTGCACTTCTTCTGGACGACGCACGCGATGCTGGCTCCCATGCTGCTGTCGAGCGTGATCCTCCTGGTGCTCTTCTACGGCGTCGACAGCTACCTCGCGCGCCGGCCCGACGATCGCCTGCCGGCCGCCGCCGACCCCACCCCCGACTCGCCGGTCACGATCGAGGGAAAGATCAATTTCCTCTTCCTCGCACTCATCCTCGCGAGCGTGCTCGCCTCGGGGATGTGGAAGCCGGGGATCACGTTCGAGGTCCTCGGGCAGACGGTCGAACTGCAGAACGTCGCGCGCGACGTGGCGCTGCTCGTCATCGCCTGGGCATCGTGGCAGTTCACGCCGCGCGCGGTGCGCGCCGCGCACCATTACGAATGGGGGCCGATCATCGAGGTCGGCAAGCTCTTCGCCGGGATCTTCCTCACCATCATCCCGGCGATCGCGATCCTGCGCGCGGGCAGCGATGGTGCGCTGGCGTCGCTGGTCGCGCTGGTGACGGGCGCCGACGGCGAACCGCGCAACGCGATGTACTTCGTGCTCTCCGGCGCGCTCTCATCGTTCCTCGACAACGCGCCGACCTACCTCGTGTTCTTCAACCTCGCGGGAGGCGATGCGACGACGCTCATGACCACGCACGCGACGACGCTGATGGCGATCTCGGCCGGCGCGGTGTTCATGGGCGCCAACACCTACATCGGCAATGCGCCGAATTTCATGGTGAAGGCGATCGCCGAGTCGCGCGGCGTCACGATGCCGAGCTTCTTCGCCTACTTCGGGTGGGCGATGCTGGTGCTCGGGCCGATCTACGTCCTGCTCATCTTCGTGTTCTTCCGGTAGCAGATCCGTCGCAAGAGGCCGCCCCCGGCATCACGAGGTGCCCTGCCGGTCGGCCGGCAGCGTCGGCGATTCGCGAGCGTCGGGGGAATGACCGCATGATTCGGCGAGCGGCGCCGCCTCGTCGTCGGCGACCGCGGCCTCGTCTTCCCAGCTGTAGCGCTTGCGTGGCGGCACGTCGCGGCGGCGCAGCGCGAAGGCGAGGACGACGCCAATCGCCGCACCGGCGAGGTGCGCCTCCCACGACACGCCGGTCTTGAGCGGCAGCACGCCCCACACCATCGCCCCGTAGAGGAAGGCGACCAGCAGCGACGCCGCCCAGGCGCGACGATCGCGCCGCAGGATGCCGCCGACGAAGATGTAGGCGACGATGCCGTAGACGAGGCCGCTCGCGCCGATGTGCACCGATTCGCGACCGAAGACCCACACCGCGGTCCCGGAGCCGAAGTACACGGCGGGCAGCACGACGCGCGACGAGTCGGGGTAGAGGTAGAGCAGCAGCGTGCCGCCGACCAGGAGCGGGACGATGTTCGACACGAGATGCGCGAGGTCCGCGTGCAGGAGCGGCGCCACCACGATCCCGCGCAGACCCCAGGCGTCGCGCGGCACCACGCCAAGGCGCGCAAGCCCAAGCCCCAGCATGGCGTCGACGAGGTGGAGTAGCGTGATCCCGGCGACGAAGAGCGCGGCGAGCAGCGCGGCGGAGCGAAACTGTCGGCGCGAGTCCATCGCGCTCAGATGCTCGGGGTCGGGGACGTGGACGTGCACGGGCAGCGGCGCGCGAGAAGCGATCCATCGTAGGTCGGTGCCCGATGCGGGATTTCAATGGCGCGCGACCGATCTCCTATAATCGCGCATCGCCGCGACCGCGTCCGCAGGGTGCATGGCGATGGAGATCACGATGAAACTCACGCTGGTCGGTTCGCGCTACTTCGGCGCGACCGTGTTGCAGGCGTTGCTCGGTGATGGCGTCGACGTCGTCCGAGTCGTCGCCCCGGCGGTCGACGATCGCCTGGCGCTCGCGGCGGACAAGGCCGGCATCCCCGTGCACGTCCTCGCCAATCCCAGGATCGTCCCGGCCGAGGCGATCGCCGACGGTACCGACCTCATCGTCGCGGCGCACACGCACGCCCGCGTATCCAACGAGGCGCTGGCGCGTGCCCGTCTGGGCGGCGTGGGTTACCACCCGTCGCTGTTGCCGCGCCATCGCGGCATCGCCGCCGTCGAATGGACGATCCTCTCCGGCGACCCCATTGCCGGTGGCTCGGTGTATCACCTGGCCGACGGCTGGGACGCCGGCGCCATCGCGGCGCAGGGCTGGTGCTTCGTCGCCAAGGGCGAGAGCGCGCGCGAACTCTGGGAACGGGCACTGGCGCCGCTCGGCCTCAAGCTGCTGGTCGAGGTCGTCCAGCACGCGCGCACGCACGGCAGCATTCCCGCCTTCGCGCAGGACGAGCGCTTCGCGACCCGCGCGCCGATGATCAAGCGAACGGTATCGCTCACCGAGGAGAATGGAACGATGATCACCTCCGTCGTGGCCACGGTCGTCGGCCCGGATCGACCGGGCATCGTGAGCCTGCTCGCCGCCAAGGCGCAAGGCTTCGGCGCCAACTGGGCCGGCAGTCGCATGGCGAGCCTCGCCGGGCAGTTCGCCGGGATGGTCCACTTCGAGGTGCCGCCCGAGCACGCCGACGCGCTCGTCGCGGCGCTGCAGGAGCTCGAGTCGACGGGATTGAAGATCGCGATCGAGAAGAGCGAAAGCGCGGCGGTGCCCGAAGGACGGCGCCTCGTCAAGCTGGAGCTCGTCGGCCACGACCGCCCCGGCATCGTGCGCGACCTGTCCAGCGCGCTCGCGCAGCGCGGCGTCTCGATCGAGGAGCTGCACACCGAGATCGTGAGCGGTGCCATGAGCGCCGAACACCTCTTCAAGGTCAGGGCCGAGCTCCTCGTTCCGAAGGCGGTCAGCAACGACGACCTGCGCGGCGCGCTCGAAGCGCTCGCCAACGAGATGATGGTCGACGTGGAACTCGGCCGCGGCGACCAGGACCGCACGGGACCCTGATTCGCGGAGCGGTCGCGCCACGTCGGATCAGTCTTCGCCCCGATCGGATTCGTCGTACTGCTGGAGCAGGTACAGACGCTGGTAGATCCCGTCGGGGATCGCCATCAGTGCGTCGTGCGTGCCGCGCTCGGCGATGCGCCCGTGGTTGAGCACCACGATGACGTCGGCGGTGCGGATCGTCGAGAGGCGGTGCGCGATGGCGACGATGGTCGTCTCGCCACCGATGCCGGCGAACGCGGCTTGCACCGCGCGCTCGGTTTCGCTGTCGATGCGTGACGTCGCCTCGTCGAGGTAGAGCACCGCCGGTTGACCGGCGAGCGCACGGGCGATCGCCACGAGCTGCTTCTGGCCCGCCGACAGGCGTGCCCCGCCCTCGCCCAGCGACGTCTCGTAGCCGCGCGGGAGGCCCGCGATGAATCCCGCCGCGTGCGCTGCCCCCGCGGCGGCCTCGATGCGTTCGGGCGCGAGATCGCGCCCCATGTCGATGTTCTCGCGCACGCTCCCCGCGACGAGCAGGGGCTCCTGCGGGACGAGTCCCACCGCGGCGCGGAAGCGGACCTCGTCGAGGTCGCCGATGGCGATCCCGTCGTAGGCGATGCGGCCGCGCTGCGGCGCGTAGAAGCGCAGCAGCAGCGCCAACAGCGTCGACTTGCCGCTGCCGGTGTGGCCGACGATGCCGACGAAGCTGCCGGCGGGAATGTCGAGCGACACATCGTGCAGGACCGGGCTCGCCGGGTCGTAGCCGAAGGTGACGTGGTCGAGGACGATGCGCCCCGAGCGCACGCGTCCGCGATCCGGCCACGGTGCTTCGGCAGGCTCGTGCAGCAGGGCATCGACGCGGCCGGCGGCGACGATCGACTGCTGCAATACGGCGAACTGCGTCGTGATCTGGATGAGCGGCTCGATCACCCGTGCGACGTAGGCGATGAAGGCATAGAGGAGCCCCACCTCGACGACCCGCACCTGCTGCGTGCCCACGCCGATCACGATGACGCAGATGAGGAGGATGTTGACGAGGTCGAGTGCGGGCCGCAGCAGCCACGCATTGGCGCGCAGGATG
>JADZAQ010000087.1 GCA_020852555.1 Burkholderiales bacterium | reverse complement strand
TTGCCGCTCGACTTGCGCAGCGTCACCTGCAGGATCTCGCCGGTCGGCAATTGGGCGACGTCGAAGATCGCCGTGGGATTGCCGGCGAGGTCGGGCGGCACGATCACGTTGCCCTTGACCTTGGCCTGGATGCGGCGAATCCAGTCGGTCTCCGCCTTCGAGCGCGCGGCGCCGGCGGCGGCCTGCTGCGCCAGCCGCTCCGCCTGCTCGCGCGCCGCCTGGTCGCGCAACTGCTTCTCGCGTTCCGCCTGCGCGCGCAGCGCGGCGAGCTCCTGCTGGCGGCGCTCGCGCTCCTTGGCCTCGGCCTGCTGCTTCTCGATCTCCTTCTGCTTCTCCGCCGCCTTGCGCTGCTCCTCGACCTTGCGCTTCTCTTCCGCGCGCTTCGCTTGCTCGCGCGCGATGCGTTCCTGTTCGAGTCTGCGCTGGCGCTCTTCTTCCTGCTGGCGCTCGCGCTCCTGCTTCGCCTTGAGCGCGATCTCCGCGGCCTGCGGATCGGGCTGGGCGGCGACGGGCTCGGGCGGCTTGGGCGGCGGCGTGGGAGTCGGCTCGGGTGCGGGCTCGACCTTGGGCGGCGGGGGCGCCGGCTGTGGCGCCGGTGCTTTCACCGGCGGTGCGTAGAGCTCCACCGAGACCGCCTCCGGCGGCCGCCGCTGCCACTGGACCGAGAAGACGAGCACCGCGACGAAGGCGAGTTGCACCGCCACCGCGAGGACGAACGCCCAGCCCTTGCCCTTGACGCCACGCGGCTTGCGGGGCCGTTCCCGGCGATCGACCGTGGCGCTGACCATGTCCGGGTGCGGTCGCTACTTCGTCGTGGGCCGCGCGAGGAGCCCCACACGCTTGACGCCGGCGCGCTGCAGGCCGTCGACGATCGCGATCACGTCCTCGTAGCGCGCATCCTTGCTGGCGGCGATGACGACCGGCTGCGCGGTTTCGCGCTGCTTGTCGACGAGGGTCTCGGTCAGGTCGGCAAGCGACCCGTGCAGGGTCTGGCCGGTCCGCGTATCGCGCAGCGACAGCGTGTTCTTCGCGCCCAGGGTGAGCTCGAGCGGCTGGTCCGGCGCTTTCGGTGCGCCACCGATCGACGGCAGCTCGATCTCGCCGGGCGTGATGAGCGGCGCCGTCACCATGAAGATGACGAGCAGCACCAGCATCACGTCGATGTACGGCACGACGTTGATCTGGTTGATCGACTTGCGCTGGCGTCGCATGGGGTCGCGGGTCCGGTCGCTGGCGGGCGGCCGTTCAGCCCTGCCGCTGCAGGATGTTCGAGAATTCCTCGATGAACGTCTCGTAGCGCGTGGCGAGCCGGTCGAGGTCGTGCGTGTAGCGGTTGTACGCGACGACCGCCGGGATCGCCGCGAAGAGGCCGATCGCGGTGGCCACCAGCGCCTCGGCGATGCCGGGGGCGACGTTGGCGAGGGTCGCCTGCGTCACGTTGGCGAGGCCGCGGAAGGCGTTCATGATGCCCCAGACGGTGCCGAAGAGGCCGATGTACGGCGACACCGACCCCACCGTGGCAAGACCGGAGAGCCCCGCTTCGAGCGCGTCGATCTCGCGCTGGTACGCGGCGCGCATCGCGCGCCGCGCCGAATCGAGCGTCACTGCCGATGCGCTCCCCTGCTTGCGGTGCTTGGCATACTCGCGAAAGCCGGCGGTGAAGATGTGCTCGACGCCGCTGCCGGTGCGCGCCTGCTGCGTGCGCTGGTAGAGCTCGGCCAGGTCGCCCCCCTTCCAGAATGCATCCTCGAAGCGGTCGGTGTCGGCGGCGGCGTGCCGCAACTGGAAGAGCTTGAGGAAGATCTGCCACCACGACCATAACGAGAGGGCGGCGAGCAGCGCCATCACGCCCTGCACGACCACCGAGGCGTGCAGCATCAGCGTGACGAACGACAGGTCGGTGTGGACGTTCAAGCGGGGGTCTCCAGGCGTTGCGTGAGGGGCTCGGGGATTCGGGTCGGACGCCAGCGCGTGGTATCGATGCAGGCGAGGGTCACGCAGGCCGCGGTGAGCACGGCGTCACCCCGCAGCACGTGCTGGCGCATGACGAGGCGCGCCGCCCCACGGTCGACGACTTCGACCGTCACCGTCAGCGCATCGTTCAACCGGGCCGGCGCCTTGAAGTCGATTTCGCAGCGCTGCACGACGAAGGCGACTCCGTGCTCGCGCTCGAAGCGAGCGAGCGGGAGGCCGAGTGCGGCGAGCCATTCGGTGCGCGCCCGCTCCATGAACTTGAGGTAATTCGCGTAGTAGACGACGCCGGCGGCGTCGGTGTCCTCGTAGTAAACGCGGACGGGAAACGAGAAGGGTCGCGTCGCCGTCATTCGGCGAAGAGGTCCGCGCCGCCCTGGGCAGCGGGTGGGGTCAGCCCGAAGTGGCGGAACGACAGCGCGGTGGCCACGCGCCCGCGTGACGTGCGCTGCAGGAACCCCTGCTGGATGAGGTAAGGCTCGAGCACGTCCTCGATGGTGTCGCGTTCCTCGCCGATGGCCGCCGCGAGGTTGTCCACTCCCACCGGGCCGCCGGCGAACTTGGTGAGCACCGTGGTGAGGAGCTTGCGGTCCATGACGTCGAGTCCCGAGCCATCGACGTCGAGCATCGACAGCGCGGCATCGGCGACCTCGCGGGTGACCTCGCCCTGCGCCTTGACCTCGGCGTAGTCGCGCACGCGGCGCAGGAGGCGGTTGGCGATGCGCGGCGTGCCGCGCGCGCGCCGGGCGATCTCGCGCGCGCCGTCGTCGTCCACGGCGATGGCCAGCAGGCGCGCCGAGCGCTGGACGATGCGCATCAACTCGTCGGTCGTATAGAACTCGAGGCGGGCGACGATCCCGAAGCGGTCGCGCAGCGGATTGGTGAGCATCCCGGCGCGGGTGGTGGCGCCGACCAGCGTGAAGGCCGGCAGGTCGAGCTTGACGCTGCGCGCGGCCGGCCCCTCGCCGATCATGATGTCGATCTGGAAGTCCTCCAGCGCGGGGTAGAGGATCTCCTCGACCACCGGCGAGAGTCGATGGATCTCGTCGATGAAGAGCACGTCGCGCGGCTCGAGGTTGGTGAGCAGCGCCGCGAGGTCGCCCGGGCGCTCGAGCACCGGCCCCGAGGTCTGGCGCAGGTTGACGCCCAACTCGTGCGCGAGGATGTGCGACAGCGTCGTCTTGCCGAGTCCGGGTGGGCCGAAGAGCAGGACGTGGTCGAGCGCCTCGCCGCGCTTTTTCGCGGCGGCGATGAAGATCGCGAGCTGGTCGCGGATCTTCTCCTGGCCGACATACTCGGTAAGGCCACGCGGGCGCAGCGCGCGATCGGCGACCTCCTCCTGGACGCCTGCGGTCCTGGCGGTGACGACGCGGTCGAGCTGGTCGCTTTCGATGGCCATGGGGCGCGATTCTATCGCCTGCACCATCGCCGGCCAGCCGCGACGCCGAAGTGCGGCCGGGATCCGGCTCCCCGATGCGCTGGCTGCGGTTGTGCGCGGCTCACGCTTTGGCGAGTGCCTTGAGCGCCTGCCGGATGCCGTCGGTCACCGTCAATCCATCGGGCAGCGCCTTGGTCGCAGCCACCGCTTCCTTCTCGCTGTAGCCCAGTGCCACCAGCGCGTGCAGGACGTCGCTCGCCGGCGGCGGCGCGCGGTGCACGCCCACGGCGCCGCCGAGGTCGGCGCCGAGCTTGTCCTTCAGTTCGAGGAGGAGCCGCTCCGCGGTCTTCTTGCCGATGCCGGGGATCTTCGTGAGCCGCCCGGACTCCTGCAGCGTGACCGCCTGCGCGAGTTCGGCGACCGAGAGCCCGGAGAGCACCGACAAGGCGATGCGTGCGCCGATGCCGCTGATCTTGACGAGCTGGCGGAAGGCCCGGCGCTCGGCCTCGGTGCCGAAACCGTACAGCAGGTGCGCATCCTCGCGCACCACGAGGTGCGTGTAGAGCGTGACGGCCACGCCGGTCGCGGGGAGGTTGTAGAACGTGCTCATCGGCACGTCGACCTCGTAGGCGATGCCCTGCACGTCGAGCAGGACCTGCGGCGGATTCTTCTCGAGGAGCGTTCCGTGGAGGCGGCCGATCATGGCCGATTATCGCATTCGGGGTGGCGCAATCGCCCGCTGCCGCGCGTCGCGGTACGCCGACAGGAGCGGCAAGGCGACTACCGTCCCCCGAGCCGCTCCGGGACCTGCGCGAGCGACTCCAGCACCAGCACGCCCTGCGCCAGGATCTCCGCGCTTGGCGGCGCGAGATCGGGCACCATGATCGGCGTCATGCCCGCCGCGAGCGCGGCGCGCACGCCGGGCTCCGAATCTTCCAGCACGACGATGTCCACGGGGAGGTATCCCATGCGCTGGGCGGCGAGCAGGAAGATGTCGGGTGCGGGCTTGCCGCGAGCGATCTCGTCGCCGCCGGTGAGCGCCACGAAGCGCTCGACGATGCCGGTTTGGGCGAGCTTCGTCTGCGCGCGATCGCGGCGGGTGGAGGTGGCCACGGATTTCGGAATCGCCTCCCGCTCGAGCCAGGTGAGCAGATCGAGGAGGCCGGGCTTCAGGTCGATCCCGTCGCGCTCGATGATGGCGTCGTACGCGACAGCCCACGCGTGCAGCAGGTCGTCGATCGGAAACCGCGGTCCGTGGCGATCGATGACGAGCGCCCGGCAATCGGCCGCATTGCGTCCGACCATGGCGGGCAGCAGTCCCATGTCGAAATCGAGGCCCAGCGTATCGACGGCCGTGCGCCACGCGGCAGGGGCGAGTCGCTCGGTGTCGAGCATGAGCCCATCCATGTCGAAGATGACCGCACGCGGCCGGCCGACGCGTCGCCCGATCTCGCTCATCGCACGTAGCGCCCGTCGCGGCGGCGGTGGCCCGCTCCGTGCAACGCGCCGACACCGGTGGTGCCGTGCGCGTGGCAGATGGCGCAGGCGAGTGCATCGGCGGCATCGGGTGAGGGCGTGCCCGGCAGCGAGAGGAGCCGGCGCACCATCTCCTGGACCTGCGGCTTCAACGCCCGTCCACGCCCCACCACCGATTGCTTGACCTGGCCCGCGGTGTACTCGTGGACGGCCAGCCCGGCGAGGACGGCGGCGGCGATCGCCGCGCCACGCGCCTGGCCGAGCAGCAGCGTCGAGTTGGGATTCACGTTGACGAAGACGCGCTCGACGGCGACCTCGGTCGGCCGCTCTTCGGCGATGACGTGGGCGAGGTCGCGGGCGATGATGCCAAGGCGCACCGGCAGGCTGTCGCCGCTTGCCTTGATGCAGCCGCTCGTCGCGTAGCGCAGGCGGCCGTCTTGCTCGACCACGATGCCGAAGCCGGTGATGCGTAGGCCCGGATCGATGCCGAGGATGCGGCGCGCGGCCATGTCTTCCGCGCCACTTCCCGCTACGCCTCGTCCAGCACGGCCGAGGTATAGACCTCCTGCACGTCGTCGAGGGTCTCGAGCGCATCGAGGAGCTTCTGCATCTTCCCGGCGTCCTCACCTTTCATCTCGACTTCGGTGGTGGGCTTCATGGTGACCTCGGCGAATTCGGGGGCGAAGCCCGCCTTGGCGAGTGCATCCTTGACGTTGACGAAGGCGTACGGGTCGGTGATCACCTCGAAGCTGCCGTCGTCGTTGGTCACGACGTCGTTGGCGCCGGCGTCGAGGGCGGCTTCCATGAGCCGGTTTTCGTCGGTGCCGGGCGCGAACACGAGTTGGCCGCAGTGCGTGAAGAGGAACGCCACCGAGCCGTCGGTGCCCAGGTTGCCGCCGTGTTTCGAGAACGCGTGGCGGACGTCGGCGACGGTGCGCGTGCGGTTGTCGGTGAGACAGTCGACGATCACCGCGGCGCCGTTGATCCCGTAGCCCTCGTAGCGGATCTCCTCGTAGTTCGCCCCGTCGAGGCCGCCGGCACCGCGCGCGATCGCGCGCTGGATCGTATCCTTCGGCATGTTCTGCGCCGTCGCCTTGTCCATGGCGAGGCGCAGGCGCGGATTCATCGCGGGATCACCGCCGCCGAGACGAGCCGAAACGGTGATCTCCTTGATGAGCCGGGTGAAGATCTTGCCGCGCTTCGCGTCCGCGGCGGCCTTCTTGTGCTTGATGTTCGCCCACTTGCTGTGGCCGGCCATGGCAGGTTCGTCGATGGTTTGCGTAACGTGCAAATTATACGCGGCGGCCCGGAGCGTCACCGCGGGTCGTCGTCGCCGCCGTCAGAGCAGGCCCTGCTCGACGAGGAACCGCTGCAGGACCTGGAGGCGCACGGTCGCGTCGTTGATCTCGAGCATGCTCTGCTTGACGTGCAGCGGCAGCGGGAGCATTTCGGCAAGCCGGTAGCCCACCCACGAAGCATCGTCGAGCGCGCGTACCGCCGGGAAATTCGTGGGCTTCACGCGTGCGGCAAGGAGTTCCACCAGATTCGCGAGCGACTGGTGCGCCGCGGCGAGGACGACGTGCGGCTCGGGGGCGATCGCGGTCACCTCGCCCACCACGAGGCCGTCGGGGCGCAGGTCGTGGCGCCGGATCTGGAAGCGCGTCCCGCCGACCGTCGACACCTGGAGGATGCCGAGCTCCGGCATGTCCCAATCGGTGATGCGCGCGAGGGTGCCGACGGTGGCGATCTCGAGCGGCGTCGCACCCTGCACCGCAACCTCGTCGCCGTGGCGCAGGAGGCACACCCCGAACGGTCGGTCGCCGGCGAGGCAGCGCTTCGCCATCGCGATGTAGCGCTGCTCGAAGATCCTGAGCGGCAGGATGCCGCCGGGATAGAGCACCGTCTTCAGCGGAAAGAGCGGGAGTGGCGCGGTATCGCGCCCGCCGGCGCCCAGTGGCGGCACGTCAGGTCCGTCCGCGCGCGCAGCCGGCGGCCGCACACCGGTTGCCGAGCGCCGGCGCGGCGGGGCGCGGAGAACGCCTCACGCGGTCCCCTCCGGTCCGGTGCCGAGCTCGCGATGGCGCACCAGGACCTGGTAGCGGTGGCGGAAGGTCTCGGCGAGGCGCTCGACCAGGTAGACCGAGCGATGGCGCCCGCCGGTGCAGCCGATCGCCGCCGTGAGGTAGTTGCGATTGTCGCGCGCATAGTCGGGCAGCCAGCTCGCGACGAAGTGATAGATGTCCCCGTACATGCGTTCGACCTCGGGCATCGCCTGCAGGAACTCGACCACGGGCGCGTCCCGGCCGGTCAGCGGCGCCAGCAGGCGCTCGTAGTGCGGATTGGGCAGGCAGCGCACGTCGAAGACGAGATCGGCGTCGAGCGGCACGCCGTGCTTGAAGCCGAACGACTCGAAGAGGAGCGTGAGCCGCGAGGGGTCGACGGCGATGAAGTCCTTGATCCAGCCGCGCAGCGCCGCCGCCGACAGGTTGCTGGTGTCGAAGGTGAAGCCCTGCTCGCGCGCCGCCGCGAGCAGCGTCCGCTCGTGCTCGATCGCCTCGGTCAGCGTCCGCGCGTCGCTCGAGAACGGGTGCCGGCGGCGCGTCTCCGAGAAGCGTTGGACGAGCGTGTCGGTCTTGGTGTCGAGGTAGAGGAAGCGCACCGCCCAGCCCGCCGCGCGCGCGCGCGCGATGATGTCGGCGAGGCCGGGCAGGCCCGGTCCGCTCTTCACGTCGAGCGCCACCGCCACGCGCTGCTGCCCGCTGCCCTCGAGGTCGGCCACGGTATCGACGAGCATCGACGGCGGCAGGTTGTTGATCGCGTGGTAGCCCGAGTCCTCGAGCGCGGCGAGCGCGACGTTCTTGCCGCTGCCGGAGACGCCGCCGATGAGGAGGAGGTCCACGCCGGTCGCCTACTGGGAATCGTCGTCCATGAGCCTTTGCTGGCGCTCGATGAACTCCTGCGTGCTGTCGATGCCGCGCTGGTTGAGCACGAAGTTGCGCACGGCTGCCTCGACGAGCACCGCGAGGTTGCGGCCGGCGGCAACCGGGATCGTCACCTTGCGGATCGGCACCGACAGCACGTCCTGGTACGTCGCGTTGACTTGCAGGCGATCGAGGTCGGTGAAGGCTTCGTGGCTGTGGTCTTCGAGGTGGACGATGAGCTTCAGGAGCTTGCGTGGTCGTACCGCGGTCTCGCCGAAGATCGTCCGGATATTGAGCACGCCGATGCCGCGAACCTCGAGGAAGTCGCGCAGCACCGCCGGACAGCGCCCCTCGATCGTATCGGGCGAGATGCGGAAGAGCTCGACGATGTCGTCGGCGACCAGGCCGTTGCCGCGCGAGATGAGTTCGAGGGCGAGCTCGCTCTTGCCGATCGCCGACGCGCCGGTGATGAGCACGCCCATCTCCAGGACGTCGAGGAAGACGCCGTGCAGCGTCGTCGACTCGGCGAGGACGCGCGACAGGTACAGGCGGATCACGTCGACCACCTGCGGCGACGGCTGCGGCGACGTGAACAGCGCCACGTGGCGCTCGTTGCAGCGCTCGAGGAGGTAGCCGGGGACGTCCTCGCCGTTGGTGACGACGACGGCGACGAGCTCGTCGCCGACGAGACGCTCGAGCGCACGATTTCGCTCGTTCTCGCCGAGGCTGCGCAGGTATTCGCTCTCCACCGCGCCCAGGATCTGGATGCGGAACGGGTGGATCATGTTCATGTGCCCGACCCGGCCGACGCTGGGCCTTTGCCCCGCATCGGCAACCAGCACGCGGTTGCCACCCTGGCGGCCGCCGAGCCAGTGCAGCCCAAGACGGTCCCGATTGTCGTCGAAGATGCTCTGGACGCTGGCCTGGCGCATCGCGGCACGCACGCGCTTACGATTCCCAGGCGCGGAAGAGCGCGAGGAGGTTGGCGGGCGATTGGGCAGTGGCGAGGCGCTCGCGGAAGGCGCGCTCGGAGAACATCTGCGCGAGCTCGGAGAGGAGTTGCAGATGGAGGTCGGTGGCCTGCTCGGGGACGAGCAGCACGAAGACCTGCGAAACCGGCTTGCCGTCGGGGGCGTCGAAGGGCACCGGCTCGCGCAGGCGGACGAAGGCCCCGCGCGCCTGCTTCAAGCCCTTGATGCGCCCGTGCGGAATGGCGATGCCCTGGCCCAACCCGGTCGAGCCCAGCTTCTCGCGGGCAGTGAGGCTTGCCGCGATGCTGCGCGCATCGAGGCCGTCGGCGGCGAACAGTGCGCCGACGGCGTCGAACAGCGCCGCCTTGGAGGCGACATCGAGGTCGAGCGCAATGTTGCTCGGATCGAGCAGATGGGCAATCTGGTTCATCGGCGAGGGGAGCGGCTTCCTGGGGATCCCGGGAAAGGAAACGGCGGGCAGGCCGTATCGGACCTCCCGCCGCCTCCAGGCGTAAGCAAAAAATTATACGCCGCTCGGAGCGTGCCGCGCCGGCCTTTGCCGCGCTACTCGGCGGCGGACGACGGCTGCATCGAAGGGGCGGCCCGTTCGAGCGTCTCGCGGTCGCAGCGGTGATCGGCGAGTCTCTCCTTGTACTTCAGGATCTGCCGGTTCAGCTTGTCGGCGAGTGCGTCGATCGCCGCATACATGTCGGGCTCGATCGCCTCGGCGTGGATGTCCTTGCCTCGTACGCGCACCGTCGCGTCGACCACGTGTCGCAGCTTGTCCACCGACAGCACGACGTTGACGTCGATCACGTGGTCGAAGTGGCGGTTGACGCGGTCCAGCTTGACGACGACGTACTCACGGATCGCCGGGGTGATCTCGAGGTGCACGCCGGTGAGGTTGAGGTTCATCGAGCCTCCTTTCGTGGCTGGTTGCACGGGACGATCCCGTCGCAAGAAGCAGGCCATGTCGCTTGCGTTACAGGGCCTTGCGCATGTTGACGGGTGGAATCGATAGCGCCTCGCGGTATTTGGCGATGGTACGCCTTGCCACGAGGATACCTTGCTCGCCGAGGAGCGCGGCGATCCGGCTGTCGGTCAGTGGTGAGCCCGTGTCCTCGGCCGCGACGAGTTGCTTGATGAGCGCCCGGATCGCGGTGGCCGACGCGGCGCCGCCGGTGTCGGTGGCGACGTGGCTGCCGAAGAAGTACTTGAGCTCGAACGTGCCGCGCGGCGTCAGCATGTACTTCTGGGTGGTCACCCGGGAGATCGTCGATTCGTGCAGGTCGAGCATCGCCGCGATCTCCCGCAGGACCATCGGGCGCATGGCGACTTCGCCGTACTCGAAGAAGCGCCGCTGCCGCTCGACGATCGCCTGCGCCACGCGCAGGATCGTGTCGAAGCGCTGTTGCACGTTGCGAATCAGCCACTTCGCCTCCTGTAACTGCGCGCTCAACTGCTGGTTCGAAGCATCGCGATTGCGCGTCAGGATGTCGGCATAGATGCGGTTCAGCCGCAGTTTCGGCATTGCCGCCTCGTTGAGCGAAGCCTGCCACTGGTTGCGCACCTTGCGTACGACCACGTCGGGGACGACGTAGTTCGCCTCGTCGCGGGAGAACGACGCCCCCGGGCGCGGATTGAGGCTGCGGATCAGCTCGTGCACGCCCTTCACGCACGCCTCGTCGCAGCGCAGGATGCGCCGGAGCTTGGTGAAATCGCGGGCGGCGAGGAGCGGCAGGTGGCCTTCGACGGTGTGCAGCGCCGCCGCGCGGTACGGCGTGTTCTCCGGCAGCGCCTGCAACTGCAGCGCGAGGCACTCGGCGGGATCGCGCGCGCCGACCCCGCCGGGTTCCAGGCTTTGCAGGTACTTGAGCCCGATGGTCAGCTCCTCGGGCTCCAGCGCATCGTCCTCGCTGAAGAGTTCGGCGATCTCGTCCAGCGAGGCGGCGAGGTAGCCGTCGTCGTCGAGCGCGTCGATGAGCGCGGCCACGATCTGGCGGTCGCGCAGGGGGAGCTTGAGCAACGCGAGTTGCCCCAGCAGGTGCTCGCGCAGCGTGCTGGTGGCCGCCTGCTGCGGTGCGAAGTCGTCGTCCTCGTTGTTGCTGGCGGCGCCCCAATCATTGTCGCCGCCGCCGTAATCGGCGAAATCGGTGACGTCGGGCAGATCGTCGCGGGTGGGTGCCGAATCGACCCCGGCCAGCGCGTCACCGTCACCGTCGCCGTCGTCGTCGGCGGTACTGCGCTCGGACGTCGCCGGGGCGGTGACGAGGCTCGACAACTGCCCTTCCTGCGGCGCGTCGTCGTCGTCGCTTTCCTCGCGCTCGAGGAGCGGGTTCTCCTGCAGGATGCGCTCGACTTCGGCGTTGAGTTCGAGCGTGGACAGTTGCAGCAGGCGGATCGATTGCTGCAGCTGCGGGGTGAGCGTGAGGTGCTGCGTGACCTTGAGCTGGAGCGTCTGTTTCATCGCGTCAGAGTGGGCTCGAGCCGGGCGTCACAGGCGGAAGTGCTCCCCGAGGTAGACCTTGCGGACGTCCTCATTATAGACAATGTCGCCCGGAGCCCCGGAGGCGAGCACGCGCCCCTCGTTGATGATGTACGCGCGGTCGCAGATGCCGAGCGTCTCGCGCACGTTGTGATCGGTGATGAGCACGCCGATGCCGCGCTCCTTGAGGAAGCCGATGATGCGCTGGATGTCGAGTACGGCGATCGGATCGACGCCCGCGAACGGTTCGTCGAGGAGGATGAAGCGCGGTCGCGTCGCCAGCGCGCGCGCGATCTCGCAGCGACGCCGCTCACCGCCCGACAGCGATACCGCGGGGGCGTCGGCGAGGTGCGAAATCGACAGGTCCTCGAGCACGGCGTCGAGGCGATTCTGCAACGTATCGGGATCGAGGTCGGAGAGCTCGAGAATCGCGCGCACGTTTTCTGCCACCGTGAGCTTGCGAAAGATCGACGCTTCCTGCGGCAGGTACGACAGGCCACGGCGCGCGCGCTGGTGGATCGGCAGATGCGACAGGTTCTCGCCGTCGAGCACGATGCTGCCGCCGTCGGCGGCGACCAGCCCGACGATCATGTAGAAGCAGGTCGTCTTGCCCGCACCGTTGGGTCCCAGGAGACCGACCACCTCGCCGCTCGCCACGTCGAGCGAGACGTCGTGAACGACCGTACGCGCCTTGTACCGCTTCTTGAGTTGCGTCGCCTTGAGTTCGCTCATTTCGCGGCGGGCGCGAGTTCCCCGGACTGGCGCAGCTTGACGGGGGGAGCCTTCGCGGCCGGTGACTTGCCGGACGGCGCCTTGCCGGGCAGCGTGTCACCGCTCTTCGGCTGGAAAACACCCTGCACGCGCGGCGGCGGCGCGTCGGCGGTGGGCGCGGTGACGGGACGACCCTCGGCCTTGAACTGCTCGGTGGCCGCGTTGTACGAGATGTAGTTGCTGCGGATCTCGTCGGTACCGCGACGCAGGATCGCGTTGTCGAAGAGTTCCAGCTGATCCTTCGAGCCGTCGTAGACCGCACGCTGCGCCCAGCCCTCGTCGTAGGCATCCATGCCGTCGCGTTTCTGGCGAAAGGCGAGCGGATTGCCGTACGCGGTGGCCGACAGCGAGTTGTCCGGATTCTGCTTGAAGTCGATCCGATTGGCGCGGATGGTGATCGTGCCCTGCGTGATGATCACGTTCCCCTTCAGCACCCCGGTACCCGATTCGTAGTTGACTTCCGCCCCGTCGGCCGAGAAGGTGATCGGCTTCTCCTTGTCGCCGGTCTCGGCGCTGGCGCTGCTGGCGAAGGCGAGTACGAGACAGGCGACGAGGAGGCGCGACGGGAGCATGGCGGCGGTCATTTGGAGAATCGGCTGGGGGCGCCGGTGGGAGGGCGCGTACCCGGTTGCAGCGTGCCGCTGACGCTCGTTTCGAGCTTGAGAGTCTTGGCCTTGTTGTCGAGCGCGAGGCCCGTGGCGCGGATTATTCCACGCGGCTCCTCGATCGTCACGGGCTTGTCGGTGCTCGCCTGCTCGGCTTCGGGGATCACGTGCAGGTATTCGGTGGTCAGCGTCACCGGGCCCGACGCCTCGTCGCCGGGACGCGCCGGCTCCGCCTCGCGCGTCGCGCGCACGTTGCCGACGAACCAGACGTTCTTGCGGTCACCGGACAGCGTTCCCTTGGTGGCGGTGATGCGCATCGCGGGCTTCCCCGGCTCGGTTTGTGCGAGCAGCGGTTCGACGATCTCGGTCGTCTGATCGTCGCCGAAGTGGACGCCGCGCTTGCCGGCGACGAGTTGCAACGGCAGCCCGCGGGCGTCGAGCTCGACCGCCCGGAAGTTCTCGACGTAGAGGTCGGGGTCGTGGCGCTCGGAGCCATCGCGGCGGGGCGTGGGCGCCTGCACTTGCGCGTCGAGCCAGTAGGTGAGTGCGGCGAGGCTGCCCAAGAGCAGGACCGGCGACCAGGCGGTGAGCCGATCGAGGAGGCTGCGGGCGCGATCTTCGCGGGCCATGCCGGGACGCCGCCGTCAGCCCGAGCGCAGCAGCGCGCCGTACGCGGCGTGCCCCTGCGCGGCCAGGATGAATTCGGCGAGCTCGCGTACCGCACCGTGGCCGCCGGCGCGCTGCGTCACGTAATGCGCATGCTCGCGCACCGCGGCCGGCGCTTGCGGCACGGTGGCGGCGAACCCGCAGGCGCGCATCACCGGAACGTCCGGAATGTCGTCGCCGATGTGCGCGCAGGCGGTGGCCGGGATTGCCAGCTTCGCGCGCACTGTCTCGAATGCCGCGAGCTTGTCGCTGATGTCGAGCAGGACGTGCTCGACCTCGAGCCGCTTCGCGCGCAGGGCGACGCAGGGGGCGGCGCTGCCGGTGATCCACGCCACCGCGATGCCTGCCTCGCGCAGGAGGCGCATCGCGTAGCCGTCGAGCGCATTGAAGGCTTTCATCTCGCCGCCGTGGTCGTCGAGATAGATGGTGCCGTCGGTCAGCACGCCGTCGACGTCGCAGGTGAGCAGGCGCACCGCTCGCGCCCGGCCGAAGGCTTCGGAATCCATCGATGGCCGCCGGGTATTCAGACGATGCGCGCCTTGAAGAGGTCGTGCAGGTGGAGCGCACCGACGAGGCGGCGGTCGTCGTCGACGACGAGGAGCAGCGTCACCTTGGGGTGGGCCTCCATGACTTCGACGCAATCGATCGCGAGCGCATCGCCACGCACGGTGCGCGGTGTGCGCGTCATCACGTCGGCGACGCGCACGGCAGCGATGTCGTGGACGCGCGCGAGGCAGCGGCGCAGGTCGCCGTCGGTGAGGATGCCGGCGACCCGCGACTCGCCGTCGACGATCGCGGTCATGCCCATGCCCTTCTTGCTCATCTCGGCGATCGCGGCAGGCAGCAGCGCATCGACGGCAACCGTGGGCAGCGCGTCGCCCACGCGCATGACCTCGGCGACGCGCACCAGGCGCCGGCCGAGCGCGCCGCCCGGATGCGAGCGCATGAAATCGGTTGCCGAGAAACCGCGCTGGTCGAGAAGTGCCAGGGCGAGTGCATCGCCGAGCGCCAGCACCGCGGTCGTGCTCGCGGTCGGGGCGAGTCCGAGCGGGCAGGCCTCGCTGTCGACGTGGGCGTCGAGGTGGAGGGTGGCCGCCTGCGCGAGCGTGCTCTGCGCGTTCCCGGTCAGCGCGATCACCGGGGCGCCGGCCCGCTTCACGTGCGGGACGAGCGCGACGAGTTCGCCGGTCTCGCCGGAATTGGAGAGCATCAGCACGATGTCGGCGGCGGTGATCATGCCGAGGTCGCCGTGCAACGCCTCGGTCGCGTGGACGAAGAACGCCGGCGTGCCGGTCGACGCGAGCGTCGACGCGAGCTTGCCGCCGATGTGCCCCGACTTGCCGATGCCGACGACGACGACCCGCCCCTGGCAGTTCAGGATGAGCTCGACGGCGGCGACGAAGCCCTCGCCCAACCGGACCGCGAGCGCGGTGATGGCGGCCGCCTCGACCGTCAGCACCGAGCGGGCGAGTTCCCGCGCCCGCGCGCCATCGGCGCGACGCCGTACCGCCGCGACGGTGCGGTCGCTCGCCTGCTGATCCATGGCGCAAAGTATAACCGTGCGACGGGGCCGCGGCGGTGGTCGCGAGCCGTGGCCTATCATGCAGGGGCGTCCCGATTCGTGACCCTTCCATGCCGCACGCGCTGATCTTCATCGTCGAGTTGCTCGCCGCGGCGGTCGTCGTGGTCGTGTTGTGCCGTCTGGCGCACCTGCCGGCGATCCTGGGCTATCTCGCCGTCGGCATCGCGCTCGGCCCGCATGCGTTCGGTGTCGTCCCGCTCGACGAGACGACGCGCTACCTGGGGGAGTTCGGCGTCGTCTTCCTCATGTTCTCGATCGGGCTCGAGTTCAGCCTGCCGCAACTGCACGCGATGCGGCGCGCGGTATTCGGACTCGGATTCGCGCAGGTCGTCATCACCACGCTCGGGGCCATGGCGGCGTTGCATTTCTTCGGCTACGGATGGCAGGCTGGGCTGGTCCTCGGTGGCGCGCTCGCCATGAGCTCGACCGCCATCGTCTCGAAGATGCTCGCCGAGCGCATGGAGCTGTCATCCGCGCATGGCCGCGACGCGATGGGCATCCTGCTCTTCCAGGATCTCGCCGTCGTCGCCTTTCTGATCGTCATTCCCACGCTCGGCAAGTCGGGCGGCGAGCTCGCGAGCGAGTTGGGCTTCGCCGCGATCAAGGCCGCGGTGGCGCTCGCGGTGATCCTCTTCTTCGGCCAGGCGCCGATGCGTGCGTGGTTCCACGTCGTCGCCCGCCAGCGCTCGTCCGAGCTCTTCGTGCTCAACGTGCTGCTGGTGACGCTGGGCCTCGGAGCGCTCACCGCGTCTCTGGGACTGTCGCTCGCGCTCGGCGCGTTCCTCGCCGGCATGCTCATCGCCGAGACCGAGTATCGCTACCAGGTCGAGGACGACATCAAGCCGTTCCGCGACGTGCTGTTGGGCCTCTTCTTCGTCGTGGTCGGCACCGCGCTCGATCCGCGCGTGGTGTTCGAGAGCTACGGTACCGTGGCGCTGCTGGTGCTCATCCCGATCACTGCCAAGGTGATCCTCGTGACGGGGCTGGCACGGGCCTTCGGCGCGTCGCTGGCGACTTCGCTGCGCGTCGGCTTCTACCTCGGCCAGGCCGGTGAGCTCGCCCTCGTGATGCTGGCGCTCGCCGTGGGCAGCGGGGTCCTGCCGGACGCCTTGCTGCAGCCGGTGCTGGCGGCGATGATCATCTCGATGTGCGCGGCGCCGGTGGTGATCCAGTTCGCCAATCCGCTGGTGCGGTGGTTGACCGGCAACGACTGGCTCGCGCGCGCCACCGTCGTCACCGAGATCGCGGCGCGCTCGATGGGCCGTCAGGAGCACGTCATCGTTTGCGGCTACGGGCGCAGCGGCCAGAATCTCGCGCGGCTGCTCGCCGCGGAAGACATCGCATACGTGGCGATCGACGCCGATCCCCAGCGCGTGCGCGAGGCGGCGCCCGACGGCGGCAGCGACGTCATGTACGGCGACGCGAGCCGGCGGGAGGTCCTCTCCAGCGCCGGACTCGCCAAGGCGCGCGCGCTGGTGATCACCTTCGCCAATACCGCCGTCGCCCTCAAGATCCTGCACCTGGTGCGGCAGACGCGACCGGACCTGCCGGTGATCGTGCGCACCGTCGACGATGCCGAGATCGCGCGGCTCGAAGCGGCGGGTGCCGCCGAGGTGGTCCCCGAGGTGCTCGAAGGCAGTCTCATGCTGGCGTCGCACTCGCTGCTCGTGGTGGGCGTTCCGCTCAACCGGGTGCTGCGGCGCATTCGGACCGTTCGCGAGGAGCGGTATGGCCTCTTCCGTGGCTTCTTCCGCGGCGCGAGCGACGTGGCCGACGCCGCCGACCACCGGCAGATGCGCCTGCACACCGTGGTCCTGCCGGATCGTGCTTCGGCGGTGGGACGCACGCTCGCCGACATGGCGCTCGGCGACGCGGTCGAGGTCACCGGGGTGCGCCGGCGGGGTGGACGAGCCCGCCGCCCGGAGTCCGACTGGCATTTCGAGGCGGGCGACGTCGTGGTGCTGCTGGGCTCCGCCGAGGCGCTGCTCACCGCCGAGCAGCGGCTCCTGAAGTCGCGCACCTCCGCGGCGCCGGGCTCGTGAGGACCGGGCAGGTGACCGCGTCATTGCCGCCCCTGCTAGAATTCCGCCCTTTGCCTGTCGATCGGCCTTCTTCCCTTGTCCGAGACCCTCTCCCGGCCCGCTGCGACGCCAGCCGGCACGCCGGCGCACGCCATCGAGATGGCGGGCGCGACGTTTGGCTACGATAGCCGCCGGCCGGTCCTGCGCGGCATCGACATGGTCGTGCCGCGCGGCAAGGTGGTCGCGATCATGGGCGGCTCGGGCTGCGGCAAGACGACCATCCTCCGCCTGGTCGGCGGCCAGCTGCGCCCGCAGGAGGGCAGCGTCCGGGTGGATGGCCGGTCGGTGCCCGACCTGGGGCGCGAGGATCTCTTCGCGCTGCGCCGGCGGATCGGCATGCTCTTCCAGTTCGGCGCACTCTTCACCGACATGTCGGTCTACGAGAACATCGCCTTCCCGATTCGCGAGCACACCGATCTCGCCGAGCCGTTGATCCGCGATCTGGTGCTCATGAAGCTGCACGCGGTCGGCTTGCGCGGAGCTGCACAGCTCTATCCCAACGAACTGTCCGGTGGCATGGCGCGGCGCGTGGCCCTGGCGCGCGCGATCGCGCTCGACCCGACGCTCGTCCTCTACGACGAGCCCTTCGCGGGCCTCGACCCGATCTCGCTTGGCGTCGTGGGCCAGCTCATCCGCCGGCTGAACGACGCGCTGGGCATCACGTCGGTCATCGTCACGCACGACGTGTACGAATCGCTCAAGATCGTCGATTACCTCTATTTCGTCTCCGAAGGCCGGATCATCGCGC
>JADZAQ010000086.1 GCA_020852555.1 Burkholderiales bacterium | reverse complement strand
TGGACGAGCCTCATGCGCCTCGACCTCGCGATGCCGTACCTGTCCGGCTTCGCGGGGCTCGACAACTACGCGAAGATGGGCAGCGACCCGCGGTTCTGGAATTCGCTCGTGCTCACCGGCATCTACACCGTGTCCACGGTGATCCTGCAGGTGGTGATCGGGCTCGCGCTCGCGCTTCTGGTGCTGCAGATACCGCGCGGGCAGGCGCTGCTGCGTGTGGGAGCGATCCTGCCGATCGTCCTCGCCCCGGTGGTCGTGGGCCTCTTCTGGCGCACGCTGGTGCTCGCCCCCGACTTCGGCCTCGTCGATCTCGTCACCCGATCGCTGGGCCTGGGCTCGCACAACTGGCTGGGCGACCCCCAGCTCGCGCTCATCTCGGTGATCGCGATCCACACCTGGCAGTGGACGCCGTTCGCGTTCCTCGTGCTGCTCGCCTCGCTCGCCACGCTGCCGCCCGACGTCTACGAGGCGGCGCGCCTCGACCGGGCGAGCGCCTGGCAGCGCTTCCGGCACATCACGCTGCCGCTCATCCGTCCGGCGGTGGTCATGGTGGTGATCCTGCGCACGATGACGGCGCTCTCCGCCTTTGCCGCGATCTTCGCGGCGACCGGCGGTGGCCCTGGGTCGGCGACCGAGATCCTCAACCTGTACGCGTATCGCACGTCGTTCACCGAGCTCAACCTGGGCTACGGATCGTCGCTCGCGGTGGTGCTGCTCGCGATCACGCTCGCCATCTCGTTCGTGATGTTCCGCCTGCGGAGGGTCCGCTAGGTGGATCGGCGCCGATACTGGCGGCGGCTGGCGCTCGCGATGGTCGCCGGCATCGGCGTCGCGGTCTGGGTCTTCCCGGTCCTTTGGGCGCTCGCCACCTCGTTCAAGACCGAGCGCGACGTCCTCGCCTATCCGCCCGTGTGGTTCTTCGAGCCGACGCTCGCCAACTACCGCGAGGTCCTGTTCGGCGCATCGTCGATCGTGCCCAACCTGTGGTCGAGCTTCGTCGTCGCGACGCTCACCACGGCGTTGACGATGCTGATCGCGATCCCGGCGGCGTACGCGCTGGGACGTTTGCGCTATCCGGCCAAGCGCGCTTCCGGGTTCTACGTGCTCGGCACGCAAATGCTGCCGCCGATGGGCCTCATCATTCCCTACTACCTCGTGCTGCAGAAGATCGGCGCGCTCGACACCTACGGCGGCCTCACCGTGATCTACCTCACCTTCGCGCTGCCGTTCGCGGTCTGGCTCATGGTCTCGTACTTCGAGGACGTGCCCTTCGAGATGGAAGAGGCGGCGCTCCTCGATCGCGCCGGCCGCTGGCGCGCGCTGTGGTACGTGATCCTGCCGCAGGTTCGCGGCGGCATTGCGGTCACCACGATCTTCGTCTTCCTCAATGCGTGGAACGAGTTCATGTTCGCGGTGGTGCTGGGCGGCAACCGAGTACGGACGGTAACGGTGGCGATGTTCAATTTCATCTCGGTGGAGCAGACGCAATGGGCGAAGGTCGCCGCCGGCGCGATGCTCGCGATGCTGCCGGTGATCCTCATCGGCTTCTTCGCGCAACGGCACATCGTGAAGGGGCTCACCGTGGGGGCAGTCAAGGGCGGGGGACGGCGATGAGCTGCGGCATGACGACAAGACAGGGTGAGCGGTGAGCAAGGGCAGCGTGCGTCTCGAAGGCATCGTCAAGCGCCACGGCGTGACGACGGTCCTGCACGGCGTCGATCTCGCCATCGAGCCGGGAGAGTTCTTCGTGCTGCTCGGCCCGTCGGGCTCGGGCAAGACGACCACGCTGCGCATCCTCGCCGGCCTCGAGGCGGTGAGCGAGGGCCGCGTCCTCATGGATGGCGCCGACGTCACGCTGCAAGAGCCAGGCGAGCGCGACGTCGCGATGGTCTTCCAGAGCTACGCGCTGTATCCGCACATGACGGTCGCGCAGAACATCGGCTTCCCGCTGAAGATGGTCGGCACCACCCCGGCCGAGGTCCGCCGCGCCGTCGCCGATGCCGCCGCCAAGGTCGACATCGGCCACCTCCTCACGCGCACGCCGGGGCAGCTCTCCGGCGGACAGCAGCAGCGGGTGGCGCTCGCGCGGGCGATCGTGCGCCAACCACGGCTCTTCCTCCTCGACGAGCCGCTGTCGAATCTCGATGCCAAGCTGCGGCTCGAAACGCGGCTCGAACTACGAGCTCTGCAGCGCTCGCTCGGCGCGACGACGGTGTACGTCACGCACGACCAGGAGGAGGCGATGACGCTCGCCGACCGCATCGCCGTCTTCATGGACGGACGCATCGCGCAGGTCGGCACGCCGCGCGAGGTCTTTGCCCAACCCCGGACCGTCGACGTGGCGGCGTTCATCGGCACGCCGCCGATGAACCTCCTGCCGGCGCGCTGGGAAGGCACGACGCTGGCGATCGCGGGTGAACGCGTGCCGGCGCCGGCCGCGACCGGCGCTCCTCGCGACGTGACCGTCGGCGTGCGTCCCGGCGATCTTCGCATCGGCGCCAGCGGCATCCCCGCCCGCGTCGAGCGCATCGAGGACCTGGGCGACACCGCGATCACGAGCTTCACCGCCGGGACCCGGCTCGTCAAGCAGAAGACCGAACGGGTGCCCGACGTGCGCGAGGGCGACTCCGTGCGGCTCGCCTTCGGCCCCGAAGCCACCCACATCTTCGATCGCGCGACCGGCGCACGTCTTTGATCTCTCACGGAAGAACGACCATGACCACCACCAAGCCGAACGTCGTGCTGATCCTCAACGACGACATGGGCTACTCCGACCTCGGCTGCTACGGCGGCGAAGTGCAGACCCCGAACCTGGATCGTCTCGCCGCCCACGGCCTGCGCTTCTCGCAGTTCTACAACACTGCCCGTTGCAGTCCGTCGCGCGCGTCGCTGCTCACCGGCTTGCATCCGCACCAGACCGGCGTGGGGATCCTCACCTACGACTCGGGACCCGAGGGCTACGCGGGCAACCTCAACCACCGCTGCGTGACGATCCCGCAGGTGCTGAAGGCCAACGGCTACCGCACGTACATGAGCGGCAAGTGGCACGTCGCCTCGAGCCTCACCGAGCCCACCGACACCTGGCCGATGCAGCGCGGTTTCGACGAGTTCTACGGCACGATCATCGGCGCCGGCAGCTTCTACGATCCCAACACGCTGACCCGCGGCAACGAGAACATCGAGCACGAGGCGCGCAAGCCCGGCTTCTTCTACACCGATGCGATCAGCGATCAGGCGGTCGCCTACATCGAGCAGCACCGGCGCGACCATCCGGATATCCCGTTCTTCGAGTACGTCGCGTACACCGCGCCGCACTGGCCGCTGCACGCGCACGACGAGGACATCGCGAAATACAAGGGTCGCTTCGACGAAGGCTGGGACACGCTGCGTGAAGTGCGGCTCGAGAAGCTCGTCCGCTCGGGCATCCTCGACCGGCAATGGCAGCTCTCGCCGCGCGACCCCACGCAACCGCCATGGAGCGAGGCCGAGCACAAGGCGTGGCTCGCGCGCTGCATGGAGGTCTATGCCGCGCAGATCGACCGCATGGACCAGGGCATCGGCCGCATTCTCGCCTCCCTCGAGAGGACCGGACAGCTCGACAACACGATCGTCATCTTCCTCGCCGACAACGGCGCCTGCGCCGAGGACATTCCCGAGAATGTGCCGATCGACGAGCTCGTCGAAAAGCTCATGATCGCGAAATCGCACACGCGCGACGGCGAGCCGGTGCACTTCGGCAACGACCCGTCGCGCATGCCCGGACCCGAGAACACGTACCAGAGCTACGGGCAGGCGTGGGCGAACCTCTCCAACACGCCGTTCCGCTATTACAAGCACTGGATCCACGAGGGCGGCATCTCGACCCCGCTCATCGTGCACTGGCCCGCCGGGATCGCCGCGCACAACCAGATCCGCCGCGCGCCGGGGTACCTGCCCGACATCATGGCGACGATCGTCGATCTCACCGGCAGCCGGTATCCGGCCACTTTCGAGGGCCACGCGATCGAGCCGCTCGAAGGCGTGTCGCTCGCCCCTGCGTTCGGGAGCGATGAACTCGCGCGCGACGCCATGTTCTGGGAGCACGAAGGCAATGCGGCGGTGCGCATCGGCAAGTGGAAGCTCGTGCGCGCGTATCCCGGTCCGTGGGAGCTCTACGACATGGAGGCCGACCGCACCGAGTTGCACGACGTCGCCGCCCAGCATCCCGAGCGGGTCGCCGACATGGCCCAGCAGTACGAGGCGTGGGCGAAGCGCTGCGGCGTCATACCACGCGCGCAGATCGTCGCGCTCATGAGGAGCCAGGGAGTCACCAAGGCGTTCTGGGAGAAGAACGAGGAGTAGACCGGTGCCGGCAGCGCACTTCGCCGCCGGCGACAAGGCAAGCTCGGCGGCGAGCGGCGCGATACTGGGTGCCTCACCACGAAGAAGGAGCACCCGATGCCGACCTACCGCAAGACCCCCGAAGCACTCGCCCGCCTCACCCCCGAGCAGTATCGCGTGACGCAGGAGAGCGGCACCGAAGCCCCCGGCAGCGGTGCGCTGCTGCACAACCACGAGCCCGGCATCTACGTCGACATCGTGTCCGGGGAGCCGCTCTTCACCTCGTCGGCGAAGTTCGAATCGGGCTGCGGCTGGCCGAGCTTCACGCGGCCGATCGTCCCCGATGCGATCAAGGAATCACGCGATGCGTCGCACGGGATGATCCGCACCGAAGTGCGCTCCGCCGCCGGCGACTCGCACCTCGGACACGTATTCGAGGACGGGCCGATCGCCCAAGGGGGGCTACGCTACTGCATCAACTCGGCGTCGTTGCGCTTCGTGCATCGTGACGACATGGCGGCCGAAGGCTACGGTGACTGTCTCGACCAGGTGGAAGAGCGGCCGTAGCAGGCGACGCGCCTCAACTGCCGCGAAGCAACGCGACCAACTCGTCGGCCGAGGGCAACTGCGCGACCTCCCCCTCGGCGAGGATGCTGTCCGCCAGCGCGCGCTTCTCCTGGTGCAGGGCGACGATGCGCTCCTCCACCGTCCCCTTCGTCACCAGCCGGTACACCGTCACCGGACGGCTCTGCCCGATGCGGTGCGCGCGCCCCATCGCCTGATCTTCGGCCGCAGGATTCCACCACGGGTCGGTGATCAGCACGTAGTCGGCCGCGGTGAGGTTGAGGCCGAAGCCTCCGGCCTTGAGGCTGATCAGGAACAGGTCCCCCTGCCCGGCCTGGAATGCGGCGACGCGACGCGTGCGCTCGTCGGCGGGCGTGCTGCCATCGAGATACTGGTAGGTGACGCCGGCCGCATCGAGCGGCGCGCGCAGGAGCGTCAGGAAATCCACGAACTGGCTGAACACGAGCGCCTTGTGGCCGTTCGCGACGAGGTCCACCGCGAGGCCTTCGAACGCCTGAACCTTGGCGCCGGCCACGCCGAGCTCCGGCGTGACGAGTCGCGGATCGCAGGCGGCGCGGCGCAAGCGCGTGAGCTGCACGAGGATGTTGAGACGCGCCTGACCAGAGGGCTCCGCCGCCAGCGCGCGATCGGCGTCGACGACCGCCTGCCGGCGTAGCGCCTCGTAGTGCGCGGCTTCGGTGGACGAAGGCGCCACCGCGAGCAGGAGCTCGGTGCGCGCCGGCAGTTCCTGCAAGACCTGCGCCTTGGTTCGCCGCATCACGAAGGGCCCGATGAGCCGCTTCAGCCGCTGCTGCGCATCGCGATCACGGTCGCGTTCGATCGGTCCGGCGAAACGCTCGCCGAAATGCGCGCTGGCCCCGAGCAATCCCGGATTGGCAAAGCGCATGATCGACCACAGCTCCGCCAGCCGATTCTCGACCGGCGTGCCCGACAGCGCGAGGCGGAAATCGGCGTCGAGCTCGAACACTGCCTGCGATCGCTTGGCGGCGGCATTCTTGATCGCCTGGGCTTCATCGGCGATCACCGTGTGCCAACGCCGCGCCGCGAATCGCTCCCTGGCCTGCAGCAGGAGCGTGTACGACACCACGATGACATCCATCGGTCCCGCGGCGGCGAGCGTGGACTCGCGCTCGGCCTCGCCGTAGAGCGCGACGTTGAGCGTGGGCGCGAAGCGTAGCGCCTCCGCGAGCCAGTTGCCGCACACCGACGTCGGCGCGATCACCAGCGCGGCGCCTTGCGCACCGCGCGCGAGCAGCACGGCGAGGCCCTGCAGCGTCTTGCCCAGTCCCATGTCGTCGGCGAGGCAGCCGCCCAGTCCCGCGCTCGCCAGACGCATGGCCCATCGGTAGCCATCCTCCTGATAAGGGCGAAGCTCGGCTTGCAAGGTCTTCGGCAGGGGCGCCACCTCGTCCTGCGCACGGCGCAGCCGCTCGATGGCGTCGCGGAAGCCATCGTCGACGTCGAGGTTCGCACCTTCCAGCGCCTCGTCGAGCCATAGCGCCGAGACCCGCGGCACGCGCACGCCGTGTCGGCCGGACTCGGCAACCGCGGCGAGGTCGGCGAGCCGGGTCTTCAGCGACAGCGATAGCGCCGCGTACAGGCCCTCGCCCATCGGCACGAAACGGCTCTTCGATCGCGCCGCGGCCAGCACGGTCTCGAAATCGAGGACCGCCGCCTCGTCGATCACCGCGCGACCCTCGACGCGGAACCAATCGCGGTCCCCCCTCACCACCAGGCCGAGCTTCGGTGCATCGACGGTGACCACGCGCACCGGCTTGCCCTTGGGCCATTCGACGGCCGCGATCGCCGGCAGCGTGGGCAGGCGCTCCACCGCGCCGAGCGCCTGCTCGGCGTCGTCGATGACCCACTCGCAGGCGCCGCTCGCGTCGGGCTCGTCGAGGAAGGGCAGGGCGTCGAGTACCGCGGCGAGGCTCGCGCGTTCCTTGAGATGATCGCGCCGGGTGCCGACCGTCTCGCCGCCGATCGACGCCATGAGGCGGGTCCGCCCGGCACCGGGCGCGACCCGCGGCCCCTCGGCGCCCAACGGCGCCACGACCAGGCGCAGCGCGAGGTGCTGCCCCGACGGCGAGAGCTCGGCGCGCAGTCGTGAGTCGGTGTCGATTTCCCGCGCGGCTTGCGCGTGATCGTCGTGGACCTGGAAGTGCGTGGCGAGCGCGCGCAGCGCCTGCTGCAGCTCCTGCTGCGCGTCCGCGGGAACCCGGAACGCGCCCGCGACGAGTTGGGCGGCGCGCTGTTGCGCGGGCGTGAGGCGGATGACGCGCAGTCGCTTCGGCGAATCGCGCAGGACGGTGATCATCCGCAATGCCGCGGTCTCGCGTGCCGTCTCGCGGCCACGCTCGAAGTCGTCGATCTCATCCTCGTCTGCGGTGGCGGCGTGCACCGCCGGTGTCACGCGCATGCGATAGCCGTCCGCGTCCTGCACGACGTCGATCTCGGCGGAGCCTTCGACCACGTCGACGAACTGCTCGGGCGCGTCGGCAAGCACGACGGCCGGATGTCCCACGAGCGCCATGATCGCGGCGGCACGATCGAGCACGCCGTACCGGCGATCGTAGCGATCCTTGCCGATGGTGCGCGCGACCTTGGCGTCCCACGGCGGCAGCCGCTGGTTGGCCGCGACCTTGACCAGGCTCACGGCCTTGGGCTTGCCGTAGCCGCGCGCTCCGCTCTTCTGCTCGAACGGCTCGATCGTCTCGACCATGCCGCGCTTGTCGAGTCGGACCGACCAGACGAGACGCGACGCGCCGGTATCGCTTTCGCTGCTTCCCTTCGTCGTCTCCAGCGCCTGCAACGCCGCCAGCACGTCGCGCCAGCGCTCGCGCGGGCCCGATGCGAAGAACCCCGGCGGCGGCGCCTGACCCGCGAACACCGCTGCCGCGGCATCGACCTGACGCGCGACCCACGCGAATCCGAGCGGATCGAGCCTGGCGCGCACCGCGGTGGCATGCTGGGCAACGCCGCTTTGCAGCGGACGCGACTTGCGCGATGCTTCGGGACCGATCCACGCCGCGAGGAGCACGGCCCACAGGGTGTCGATCGACACGCGCTCCGGAGTCACCGGCTGCTCCCCGAGCGTCCAGGCGGGCGCGCTACTGTCGCCCAGCCGCGCATCGATCGCATGCACCCAGCGTCCCCAACCATGGTACAGATCGGGTGTACGGCTTCCCGCCTCGCCGCTGCAGAACTTGCGCGCGAGCTCGAGGTGCCGGGGCGTCTGCTGCGCGAGGAGCGCCAGCGGATAGAGCCAGGCGATGCTCGCGGGCAGCACGCGCTTGCGTGCAGCGGCCTCGACCTGGCGCAGCTTCAGCGCGGCCTCGAATGCGATCTGGGCCTCGGCAAAGGCGCCCGACTGCACGAGTCCGTAGCCGCGCAACGCCTCCGCGCCGCCGCCGCTCAGTCCCGCGATCGCCCGCTGCGCACGCGCCGGGTCGCCGCGATGCATCGAGAGCTCCGCGAGCATGTACCGCACGTGCTCGGGCACGTCCCGCGGCTTCGCGTCGACCGTCGCCAACGCCCACTCGGCGATCGGCAGTGCAGCGGCGTTCCATCCCGCGTTGAGTTCCGCCAACGCCATGGACGTGATGTTCCAGCGCCACTCCGGCACCACGCGTTCGAAGAGCCCCGCGTCGAACGACAGTGCCGCAGCGGACCACAGGACCTCGCCCCATTCGAGGCCATGCGCCAGCTTGCGTCGAAAGTGCTCGATGTCGGCGGCCGGCGCGCCCGAGAAGAGCTCGAGGCGAAGCTGGCCGACGGCGCTCGCGCCGTCGTACAGGGACCATCCCGGGGGCGGGCCGGCCGGGTTGGGGTAGTCGACGCGTGTCAGCGCATCGCGCAGGATGTCGGCCGGCGTCCCGTCGAGCAGCTCGCGATAGCACGCGGCCCGCACGTCATCGCCCAGGCGGAAATAGCCATCGCGTCGCGGCATGTCGACGATCCAGCCACGCCGGCGAAGATCCGCGAGCGCCTGCTTGACATCGTCCTGCGTGAACTGACGACCACCGCCGCGCGTCCAGCCCAACAGCGAGAGCAGCTTGAGCACCGTCGTCCGCGGACGGTAGGTCCAGAGCAGCGCCAACGCCTGCGCGACCCGCGATGCCGCATCTCCTACCGCGTTCGCAGGCGGGCTCGCAGGCGCGTTCGCCGCTGCGTCCGGCGACGGCTTCGGCGACGGCAGGTCGTCGTCGGAAAAGAGGAAGCCGGAGGTCGGATCGGGGATCAAACGTACCCCTTCAGCCTCAGCAGCCCGAACGTCAGCAGCGTCGGTGCGTCGGTGATCGCGCCGGCGCAGATCATCGCGGTCACGTCTTCCACCGCCAACGCACGCGTCACGAGACCCTGTTCTTCTGCCTCGAGCTGGGGCTCGCCGAACGTGAGGCCGCGCGCCAGGAATACGTCGTAGGCTTGTGCCATGAAGCCGGAGCTGGCGTGAGCGTGGGCCACGTGGATCATCTCGTCGGCCACGATGCCCGTCTCCTCGCGCAATTCCGTATGGGCGAGCGCTTCGGACGTCCCCGACAAGCCCGCCGGCCACGATCCCTGCGGCAGTTCGAGGAAGCGCCGGCGCAGGGGATAGCGATACTGCTCGACGAGATGGACGCGTCCGTCCTGGATCGCCGCAATCACCGCGAAGTCGGGCTTCTCCACTACACCGTAGATGCCGCGCGAGCCATTGCCGCGCTCGATCGCATCCTCGCGCACCGTCATCCAGCGGTTGGCGTAGACGACTTGCGAGGACAGCGTACGGATCTCGGGGTGTGCGGACATCGCTTGCTCGCCTACGAATGACGCTGCAATTGAGAAGGGGCGCTTCGACCGCGCCCCTTGCCTATCGGCGCCGGCAT
>JADZAQ010000085.1 GCA_020852555.1 Burkholderiales bacterium | reverse complement strand
GGCGATGTCGCGAGCTGGGATCTCCTCGGCTTGGCGAGGCTCGCGATCGGCGGTCCGCGCTTGGCGCTGCCGGCGTTCGCGCAGGAGCACGAGCGCGAGGCACGGGACGGGCGGGGGCTCGGATACCGCTACAACTACCCGATCACGCTCACGCAGGTCGGCGAGATCGAAGCGGCACTTGATTTCTTCGAGAGGGATTTGCCCGAGCAGCCCGATCCGTACGGCTTCTTCACGTACGCCATGGCATTGCTGCGCACGGGCGCATTTCGCTCCGGCTGGCACTTCTACGAATTTCGCTGGATGACGCGCGAGTTCCTGCCGGTGCGTCCGAACTTCGCCTTTCCGCCGTGGACCGGGCAGGAGGTAGCCGACAAGACCGTGATGCTGCTGGGCGAGCAGGGCTTCGGCGACACGATCCAGTTCATCCGCTACGCGAAGCGCCTCCGCGAGCGCGGTGCCACGGTCGTCGCCATCGTGAAAAGGGAGCTCGTCCGTGTCCTCGCGAGCGCACCCGGAGTCGCGCGCTGCTCGGATCGATGGGACGAGCCGCGCGAGCCGGACTACTTCGTGCACGTGATGAGTCTGCCGCGGGTCTTCGGCACCACGCTCGCCACGGTACCGCACGACGTGCCATACCTCGCGCCACCGCAAGACGCCAGCGCGCGCTGGCGCGGCACGCTCGGCGCGGCGCCACGCAAGATCGGCCTCGTGTGGGCCGGCAATCCGAAGCACGCCAAGGATCGCTACCGCTCGCTCTCGCTCGAATCGTTCGCCGCCCTCGCTGCGCTGCGCGACACCGCCTTGTTCTGCCTGCACAACGTGGCGCCGACGCCGGAGGTTGCGGCAAGGATGGCGGACTGGGGGGTCGTCGACCTCGCGGCGCGACTCACCGATTTCGGCGAGACCGCGGCGGCCATCGCCGAACTCGATCTCGTCGTCTCGGTCGACACTTCCGTTGCTCATCTCGCCGGCGCCTTGGGCAAGCCGGTGTGGCTCATCGTGTCGGACAACGTCGACTTCCGTTGGATGGATGACGTCGACGCGAGCCCGTGGTATCCGACCCTGCGCATCTTCCGTCAGCGTCCCGGCGAAGCGTGGGGCGCCGTGGTCGATCGCATCGCGGGAGAGCTCGCGGTGGAAACGATCCCTGCCGCGCCGCGACCGATCGTCTGGACGGAGCATCCACGTCCCGAGGCACCACGTCTCGCGGACGTCGTGGTGTCCGAGCACGGAACGCTCGCCTTCCTTCCCGACGGTGATGAGGAAGCGCTCTCGCTCGCCGCGTACGGCGAATGGCGCAGCGCCGGGCTCCACGCAATCCTCAAGATCCTCGGCCGCGGCGCGACCGCCCTCGACATCGCGCCGGGAATCGGAGCGCACGCGGTCGCCATCGCCCGCGCGATCGGTGCCGAGGGCCATCTGCTCGCGATCGAGCCGCGGTCGCTGCAACGCCTTCTCCTCGCGCAGAACCTGGAGACCAACGGGGCGCGCGGCTGCACGCTGCTCGACGGTGATCCCGCGACCGATGCGTCGGTCGACAGCTACGCCTTCGAACGCCTCGATCTCCTCCGGCTTGGCGCCGCCTGCGACGTGACCGCTGTTCTCGAGGGCGCTCGCGACACGCTCTGGCGGTTGCGCCCGGCAGTGGTGCTCGACGCACCGCCTGCCGAGAGCTCGCTCGGGATCCTCAACGACAGTGGCTACGACCTGCGCGAACTGCGCGCACCGCTCTTCGAGTCGGCGAATTTCGCGCACCGAACCGACGACATCTTCGCCGGCCGCCAGTACTCGATGCTTTTCGCGCTGCCGGAGGAGGTCGACCGGCCGGCGTGGTTCGGCGAACTGGCGCGGCGGTGAGGTCGCTCGACGCTTCGGTCGCTCGGCTTTGGCGCTGAAGCGCGACGACGCGCGTCGCCCACCCCTGAATCGGCCGCTGCTTCCGCCTCGCGGCGTCAATCGACCGGTCACTCGCCATCAGACTGCGACCAGCTTGAGCTTGCGAACCGCCTGCAAGTCGACCTTAACGCGGGCGAGCCAAAGATCGTGAGCATCTTGCATGGCAAGCCAACTCTCCGGGCTGCGGCCAATGGCCTTCGCCAGGCGGAGTGCCATCTCCGGGGTGACCCTGCTCGTGCCGTTGAGAATGCGGCTCAACGTCGAGGTTGCCACGGCGAGCTTGTCCGCAAGGTCACGGCCGCTGATGCCATAAGGTTGAAGGTAGATTTCGGTGATGAACTCACCCGGGTGTGGAGGATTGTGCATAGCCATCAGTGATAGTCCTCATCATCGACAACGTAGGCGTTTCCGTCCTTGAACTCGAAGGTGATTCGCCAGTTGCCGTTGACCGTAACGGACCAGCGTCCTCGTAGCGCACCTTTGAGCGGGTGCAGGCGGAAACCCGGGACATCCATATCGTCGATCGTCTGGGCGGTATCCAAGGCAGCCAACTGCATCCGAAGCCGCTTCAAATGGGCGGCGTGAATGCCAGAAGTTCTACCTGTGTCGAAGAACGTGCGGAGTCCCTTGTGACGGAACGACTTGATCATGGGTGAACTGTATCATGTTGCGCATCACGCAACACACAACGTATCCATGGCCGTGCCCGCCGCGGAGCGACGTCGCTAACTTGCAAGGCGACGCTTCAATCGCGCGACGTCGGCGAGAAACGTTGGCGACAGTTCGGCGATCAAGGTCTCGATGTCGCGCACCTGATGCTGGAGAGTCAGCACCACGATCCCTTGCGGGATCACGTCGTAAATGATGAAGTGGCGCTCTGCGGGAATCATCAAGAAGGGCGAAGAACGGTGCTGGCGCGCATGACCCGCGCCCGGATTCGCCGCGACGTTTCGAAGCGCCGCGTAGATCTCGTCGATGTAGCGGTCGGCGACGTCATCACCCCATTCGCGCCGCGAATGCGCGTGAATCGAGCGCAGGTCGAGGGCGGCCCGGCGCGTCAGGAAGTAACGCGCGACGGGTTCGGTCATCGCCAACCGCCGGTTTCCTTTTCCTCGAGCATCGCCATGTCCGCCTTGAAGTCCCCGGACGACTCGAACATGCGACCCGCAGCGAGATCGCGGTAGCCGCTGAGGATGGCGTCTTGCACGAACTGGCTTTCGCGCCGTTCCATGTCGCGACGGATCAGGTCGCGGATGTACTCGCTGGGCGTCTCGTACAGGCCGGTTTCGCCGACCATCCGGCC
>JADZAQ010000084.1 GCA_020852555.1 Burkholderiales bacterium | reverse complement strand
GGCGATCCTGTGGCTGGGCGCGCGGCGACGCGCGAGCGCGCGCCTCGATCGCTGAGCATCGACGCGCTCGCCCCCCCGGCGATGCGCGCTGACGAGCGATTGGCGCGTTGCCGGCGATCGGGACTAGAATCACGCTCGCCATCGACCGGACGAACATACGTCCGGCACAAGGAGGAGAGTTCCATGTCGATCCGTTCGATCCCCACGCGCGCGGCAGCGCTCGCCGTTCTCGCCTTCGCGTTCTGCCTGCCCGCAGCGGCACAGACCTGCAGCAATCGTGGCGACCTCGATGCCCGCTATTGCGACGAGAATCGTGATCTCGTCGCCGATACGCCGAAGAATCCCAAGGACTGGCAGGATCCGGCGACACTCGTCTTCTCGTATACGCCGGTGGAGGATCCTGCGGTCTACGAGAACGTGTTCGACGGGCTCATGCAGCACATCGCCAAGCTCACCGGCAAGCGCGTGAAGTGGTTCCCGGCCGAGTCGTACGCCGCACAGGTCGAGGCCATGCGCTCGGGGCGCCTGCACATCGCCGGCGTGGCCGCGGGTCCGACGCCGTACGCGGTCAACCTCGCGGGCTTCGTGCCGCTCGTCGCCATGCAGCACGCCGACGGCACGATCGGTTACACGCTGCAGCTCATCGTGCGCAAGGACAGTCCGATCACCAAGGTCGCCGACCTCAAGGGCAAGCGCGTGGCGCACGTCTCGCCGTCGTCGAATTCGGGCGATACCGCGCCGCGCGTGCTGTTCAGGCAGTTCGGCATCGAGCCCGGCAAGGACTACGAGATCGTCTTCTCGGGCAAGCACGACAACTCGGTGATGGGGGTGGTCAACGGCGACTACGACGCGGCGCCCGTCGCCTCGTCGGTCAAGGACCGGATGCAGGGGCGCGGCATGTTCAAGCCCGACGCGCTGCGCGTGGTCTACGAGTCGCAACCCTTTCCGCGCACCGCCTACGGCGTCGCGTACAACCTGAAGCCCGAGCTGCAGGCGAAGATCAAGGAAGCGTTCCTGACGTTCGACTTCAAGAACTCGGCGCTCGCCAAGGAGTTCAAGGACGTGTCGGGCTTCAAGGCGGTCGACTACGCCTCCGGCTGGAAGGACATCCGCCTCATCCAGTCGCAGTCGGGCATCCACTACACGCAGGACAGCCTCTCGAAGCTCGGCAACAAGGAATAGGGTGACGCACGCGGATGCGAAGGCGCCGCCGGAGCGCGGCGCCGCGAGCGAGCGCCTGTGCGTCGCGGGCCTTTCCAAGGTTTACCCCACCGGCAAGCGCGCCCTCGATGGTGTCGACTTCGTCGTCCACACGCCGGGGGTGATCGCCGTGATCGGCTCGTCCGGCGCGGGCAAGAGCACCTTCATCCGCTGCATCAACCGGCTGGTCGAGCCGACGTCGGGCGCGATCCTGCTCGACGGCGTCGATCTCGTGCGGCTCGATCGCGCGGGACTGCGCGCCGCGCGCCGGCGCATCGGCATGATCTTCCAGGAGTTCAACCTGGTCGAGCGGCTCACCGTGATGGAGAACGTGCTCGCCGGCCGGCTCGGCCACGTGGGCCTTCTCGACACGCTGCGGCGCCGCTTCGCTCCCGCCGACGTCGACGCGGCGTTCGAGCTCCTCGCCCGCGTCGGGCTCGAAGGCTTCCACGACCGGCGCGCCGATGCGCTCTCCGGGGGACAGCGCCAGCGGGTCGGCATCGCGCGCGCACTCATCCAGCGCCCCGATCTCCTGCTGGTCGACGAGCCGACGGCGAGCCTCGACCCGCGCACTGCGCGGCAGATCATGCGCCTCGTGCGCGAGCTCGCCGTCGAGCGCGCGACCCCGGCGATCGTCAATCTGCACGACGTGGCGCTGGCCCGCGAATTCGCCGATCGCGTGGTGGCCTTCAGCGCGGGGCGCATCGTGTTCGACGACACCCCCGTGGCGCTCGACGATGCGACGCTCGATCGCATCTACGGCGGGGAGGACTGGAACGCCACGGCGGACGACGATGCGGCGCCGGGCACCACCGGGCGCGCTGCGGCCGGGCGCGCGCTCGGCGACGACACCGGGGTTGCCGGGTGAGCCGTTCCACGCCGCGCGGCAGTCGCGCCGGCGGGCGTGATCCCGGACGCACCTGCGCCGGCGCCACGCGGCAATGACCGCCGCGCTCGCCGCGCCGCGGACCTGGCGGCGCTCTTCGCTCTTCGGCGGACCGTGGCAACGGCGCACCCTCCTCCTCGTCTTTGCCGCGTACTGCGCGTGGTCGGTGAGCGACCTGCCGATCGATTACGCGCGCGTGTGGCGTGGCTTCGGCCGCGCGGCCGACATGCTCGCGCGCATGTGGCCGCCCGACTTCAGCCGCTGGCAGATCCTCGGCAAGGGGATGCTGGAGAGCATCCAGATGGCGATCGCGGCAAGTGTCGCCGGCGCGCTGCTGTGCATACCGCTCGCGCTGTGCGCGGCGCGCAACCTCGCCCCCACGCCGCTCTACCTCGCCGCGCGTGCGCTGATCGTGGTCGGCCGCACGTTCCACGAAGTGATCGTGGCCATCCTCTTCGTCAAGCTGTTCGGCTTCGGCGCGGTCGCGGGCATGCTGACGCTCGCCTTTTCGTCGGCGATCTTCCTCGCCAAGATGATCGCCGAGGACATCGAGAATGTGCGGCCCGGCCCGGTCGAGGCGATCCGCGCGACCGGCGCGCGCTTCGGGCAGGTGGTCGTCTTCGCAATCGTGCCGCAGGTGGTCGTGCGCGCGCTGGGGGTCTTCATCTATCGCATCGACGCCAACCTGCGGCACTCGACGGTGATCGGCATCGTCGGCGCCGGCGGCATCGGCCAGACGCTCGCCGCGTCGTTCACGCGCTACGACTACGATTTCAGCGCGGCGATCCTGCTGTGCATCGCGGCGCTGGTAGCGCTCGGCGAATGGTTCAGCGACTCGGTTCGCCGGCGACTGCGATGACCGGCGGCGCGCCATCAGCAACCGCGGCGCCGCTGCTGCGCACCTGGCAGCGGCGCTCGCGCCGGCAGGCGCTGCGCGCGTGGCTCGCCTTCGCCCTCGCCGCCTTCGTCACCGCGTGGTCGGTGTCCGCGCTCGATATCGAATGGGCGTTCTTCCGTGACGCGCACGCGCAGGCCGCGGACCTCCTGGGTCGCATGTGGCCGCCACGCTGGTCGTACCTGCCGCAGATCGTGAAGCCGCTGGTCGAGACGATCCACATCGCCACGCTCGGCACCGCGATCGCGGTGTTCTTCTCGCTGCCGGTCGCCTTCCTCGCCGCCCGCAATACCACCGCCAATCGCGCCACCTGGCTCGTGGGCCGCGGCATCCTCGTGCTGTCGCGGTCGGTCAACACGGTGATCTGGGGGCTCATCTTCGTCGCCATCTTCGGGCCGGGACCGGTCGCCGGCATCTGCGCGGTCGCGGCGCGCTCGGTCGGCTTTCTCGCCAAGCTCGTCGCCGAGGCGATCGAGGAGGTGCAGGTGGGTCAGGTCGAGGCGATCGCCGCGACCGGCGCGCGCACCTCGCAGGTGTGGACGATGGCGATCCTGCCGCAGGTCCTGCCCGTTCTCGTCGGAACCGCGGTCTACCGCTGGGACATCAACGTGCGCGAATCGAGCGTGCTCGGCTTCGTCGGCGCCGGCGGCATCGGCCTGTACCTCTACGCCTCGATCAACCAGTTCGCGTGGCAGCAGGTGACGGTGATCCTGATCGCAACCTCCATGATCGTCCTCGCGAGCGAGGCGCTCTCCGCGTTCGTGCGCTCGCGGATCTCGTGATGGACACGCGATCGACCGGCGCGACGATGCGTGCCGCGCCCCAGGCGGCACAGACACAGGTGCTGTCCGGCGTGCGCGAGCTCGCCGCGCGTTACGACGCCCTCCTCCTCGACCAGTGGGGCGTGCTGCACGACGGCGCGCACCCGCTGCCCGGTGCGCTCGACTGCCTCGCGCAGCTTCGGCTCGCCGGCAAGCGCGTGGTGATCCTCTCCAACTCGGGGCGCAGCGGCGACGCCAACGCACGTGCGATGCGCCGCTTCGGCATCACCGCGGCGCACTACGACGCGGTGGTCACCGCCGGCGATGATGCGCGCGAGGCTTTCCGCGCCCGTACCGATCGCTTTCATCGCACGCTCGGCCGCCGCGCGCTGGTCATCGCGCGTGCGATCGACGTCGGGCAGGTCGCCGACTTCGGCCTCGTCGCCGCTGCCGATGCGGCGAGCGCTGACCTCGTGCTCGTGCTCAGCGTCGAGGCCGACGGCCGGACCGCGCGCGCGAGCGAAGCGCTGCTTGCCGCGGCGCGGGAGCGCGACCTGCCGATGGTCTGCGCCAACCCCGACGTGACCGTCGTCTCGCACGGCGAGGTGATCGACGGCCCGGGCGCCATCGCCCGGCGCTACGGGGCGCTGGGTGGCCGCGTGCGCTATCACGGCAAGCCCGACCGCGGCGTCTACGACCTCGCGCTCGCGGTACTCGCCCGGCTCGGCATCGCCGTGGCGCGCGCGGCCGCCGTTGGCGACTCGATGCTCAACGACGTCGCCGGCGCACACGGAGCCGGTCTCGCCTGCGCGCTGGTCGCCGGCGGCATCCACCGCGACGCGCTTGGCGTAACGCCCGGCCAACTTCCGGATGCGGCGCACTGGACCGCCTTTCTCGCCGGATCGAAGGTCGTGCCCGAGTACCTCATCGCATCGTTCGTGTGGTGAGCGCCGCGTCTTGCGAGGTACCGCCGGCCTCGCCGGGGAAATCGTGGCGGGTGCGCAAAAGCGCGGGCGATGCAACTTTTGCGCGGGGTGTCATAATCCCTGCGTCCAAGGCGGCGCCGGGTTCCCGGCCCCTCGCCCGTGCGACGGCTGCCAAGGGGAGGTGCCGCCGCCGATCCCGTTTTGCATCCCCGGTGGAGAACGCCATGTTTCGCCGTGCCTGGTCGATGGCCACCGCCATTGCCGCCGTTGCCATCCTCGCCGCCTGCTCGGACAGCGGCAAGCCCGCGCAGACCGCGCAGTCCACGCAGCCCGCACAACCGGCGGCGCCGGCGGCGACCAAGTCGCTCGTCCTCTACGCCTCGCACCCCACCGAGATGGTCGACTTCTTCATCAAGGCGTTCGAGAAGGAGAACCCCGGCGTCAAGGTCGAACTCATCACCGGCGGCACGGGCGATCTCCTCGGCCGCGTCAAGGCGGAGAAGGATCGGCCGCAGGGCGACCTGCTGTGGGGTGGCAGTTCGACGACCGGCGGCAGTGCACCGGATCTTTTCGTGAAGTACGACGCGCCAGTCCTGAAGGACATCAGCAAGGAATTGCAGGATCCGGCGGGCTACAACGCGCCGTTCGACGCGTTCGCGATGGTCATCGTCTACAACAAGGATCTCGTGCCGGCGGCCGAGGTGCCGAAGACCTGGGCCGATCTGGCCGACCCCAAGTGGAAGGGCAAGATTCGCTTCGCCAATCCGACGTCGTCGAGTTCTTCGTACGCGGCGCTCGTCAACTGGAAGCTCATCGGCGACTGGCCGCTCGTCGAGAAGCTCGCGAAGAACATGATCATCGACGAGAGCTCCAGCGCGCCGTTCACCGCGGTGGCGCAGGGCGAGGCGCCGCTCGGCGTCGCCTACGAGGAAGGCGCGTACCGCGTGCAGAAGACCGGCAAGGTGGGCATCGTCTATCCCGCCGACGGCGTCACCCTGCTGCCGGGCGGGCTCTTCCTCATCAAGGGCGGCCCGAATCCCGCCAACGCGAAGAAGTTCGCCGACTTCGTGCTGTCCACCCCGCAGGAGCAGGCGCTGGTCGACAACTTCGTGGGGCGGCGACCGGCGAACACCACGGTCAAATTCCCGGCAGGGATGCCGGCCGCGGCGGACCTCAAGGTGCTCCCGTATCCCACCGACGAAGCCAAGGCGCAGCAGAAGGAGTGGCTCGCCAAGTGGAAGGAAATCATGATCGGCACCCGCTGAGCGAGTGGTGACGGCGGCAATGAAGGCGCCGATGGCCGCCGGCGTCGAGCTCGCCGGCGTCAGTATCCGCTTCGACGAGGTCGTCGCGGTCCGCAGCGCGACGCTCGCCATCGCCGGCGGCGAGTTCTTCACGCTCCTCGGCCCGTCGGGCTGCGGCAAGACGACGCTGTTGCGGGCGATCGCCGGCTTCTACCGGCAGGCCGCGGGAACGATCCGCATCGGTGAGGATGTCGTCGACGACGTTCCCGCGTGGCACCGCGACACCGGCATGGTGTTCCAGAACTACGCGATCTTTCCGCACCTCGACGTGTGGCACAACGTCGCCTACGGGCTCGCCCACCGCGGCGTGACCGGCGCCGACGCGGCGCAGCGCGTCGCCGAGACGCTCGCCATGGTCGATTTGACCGGCCTCGAGAAGCGTATGCCGAAGCAGCTCTCGGGCGGGCAGCAGCAGCGCGTGGTCATCGCCCGCGCGCTCGCCGTGCGCCCGCGGGTCCTGCTCATGGACGAACCGCTCGCCAACCTCGACGCGCGCCTGCGGGTGCGCCTGCGCACCGACCTCAAGCGGCTGCAGCGCAGTCTCGGCATCACCACCGTGTACGTCACGCACGATCAGGAAGAGGCGCTCTCGCTCTCCGATCGTATCGCGGTGATGAGCGCCGGCGTGATCCTGCAGGTGGGCACTCCGGAGGAGGTCTACACGCGGCCGGCAACGCTGCGTGTGGCCGAGTTCATCGGCGAAGGCAATTTCCTGCGCGGGCGCGTCGTCGCCGGGGGTGTGGCGCTCGCCAACGGCAGCACGCTGCCCGTCGCGGGCAACGGCGGCGATCTGCGCGGCGAGGTGTGGCTCGGCTTTCGCCCGCAGGACGTGCACGTGGCATTGGCCGCTGCCCGCACGCCACCGCACGACGCCTCGGAAGACGGGCCCACGCCGCTCGCCGGCATCGTGCGTACGCGCACGTACCTGGGTTCGCAGGTCCGCTACGAGATCGACTGCGGTCTCGACCGCGCGGTATCGGCACAAGCCTCGGCGACGGGTGACGCCGGGCGTCTCACCGAAGGCGCGGCGGTGACGCTCGCGGTCCTGCCGACGCAGGTGATGCTCTTCCCGGGCCACGACGAGGCCGCCGAACTGTGACCGTTGCCGCGACCGTCGCGAATCGTCGCGCGCGCTGGCGGTTCGATTTCTGGAACGTCGTCACGATCGGCGCGCTCGTCGTGTTCCTGCTGCTCCTCGTCTATCCGCTGGCGCGACTCCTCATCGCCAGCATGACCGGCGACGAAGGCGGTGGTGCGGTCGTGCTGCGCACCTACGTCGAGTTCTTCACCCGCCGCTACTACTACGAGACGCTCATCCACAGCGTCGCGGTGAGCGCGCTCGTCACGGTGCTGGCGACGCTGCTCGGCGCGCCGCTCGCCTACCTCGTCGCGCGCTTCGACATCCCGGGCAAGCTCGTGATCCGCGCGCTCATCGTGCTCACCTTCGTGTCGCCACCGTTCATCGGCGCCTACGCGTGGATCCTGCTCCTCGGCCGCAACGGCGTCATCACCGGCTGGTTCGCCGACCTGGGGCTGCGCCTGCCCTCGATCTACGGGGTGACCGGCGTCGTGCTGGTGTTCACGCTGCAGGCGCTGCCGTTCGTCTTCCTGCTGGTGAGCGCGGGATTGCGGACGGTCGACCAGAGCATCGAGGACGCCGCGGTCAACTTGGGCAAGCGGCCGGCCGCCGTCGCGCTCACGGTGATCGCGCCGCTCATCGTGCCATCGCTCGCCACCGGGGCGTTGCTGGTGTTCGTGACCTCGCTCTCCGACTTCGGCACGCCGATGATCATCGGCGAGAACTTCCGCGTGCTGGCGAGCCAGATCTACACCGAATTCGTCAACGAGCACGGCGGCAACCCGGCGGTGGCGAGCGCGCTGTCACTCATCCTGCTCGTCATCACCGTGGGCACGCTGCTGTGGCAGCGCGCATGGGTGAGGAAGCGCTCGTACGGCCAGGAGACGGTGCGGCCGCTCGCCATGCGCCGGTTGACTCCGGGCGCGCGCGCCGCGGCGACGCTCTACGTCTACGCGGTCGTGCTGGCGGCGAGCCTGCCGATCGTCACGATCGTCGTGTCGTCGTTCCTCCGCGCGAAGGGCCCGCTCATCACCGGCGAGTTCACGCTCGACGGCTACGCCAACGCGCTGCGCCTGCCGCACGCGCTCGCCAACACCGTGCTGCTGTCGACCGTCTCGACGATCCTCTGCGTGGCCGGCGGCGCGCTGGTCGGCTACGTCGTCGCCCGCCACCGTGGCCGATTGGCCGGCGCCATCGACGCCTTCTCGATGATCCCTTACGCGGTGGCCGGCGTGGTCATGGGCATCGCGATCGCGGTGGCTTTCGGCGGCAAGCCGTTCTATTTGGGCGGCACCGTGGCGATTCTCGTCATGGTCTATTTCATCCGCCGGCTGCCATATTCGATCCGCTCGGTGTCGGGGATGCTGGGCCAGATCGGCACGCAGGTCGAGGAGGCGTCGATCAACCTCGGCGTGCCGCCCGGCCGCACTTTCTGGCGCGTGACGGTGCCGATGCTCACCCCCGCGCTCATGTCGGGGGCGCTGCTCACCTTCGCCACCATCGCTCGCGAATTCAACTCCACGGTGATCCTGTACAGCGGCGCGACGCGCACGCTGCCGGTGGAGGTGTTCGCACAGGTGCTGCAGGGCAATTTCGCGAACGCCTCGGTGGTGGGCACCGTGCTCATCGCCGTGAGCCTCGTGCCCATCGTCGTCCTGTTTCGCTTCATGGCGCGCGACGAGGACGTGCTCGTCTAAGTCGCGTCCGGATCACCCGGCGCCGCGACCGCCTTCGGCCGCGCCGAGATCGGGCAGCGGGCAAAGCCACTCCTTGACCTGGATCAAGCGCCGATTCGGCCCGACCACACGTCGCTTGATGAAAGACATGGGATGAGGTGAAAATGCAGGGTCACGCCGGCAGCGCATAGCCGTGCGCTCGCCTGCCGGCCCGGCGCGACCTGGGTGGCCGGCGCTCCATCTCCGGTCCATCTTGCCCATTCCAACCATGCAGCCCACGCGCGCCAAGGAAACCTACAACGACCAGATCGTGCGGTTGTTCCTGCTCGCCGCGGCGGTGTGGGGCATCGTCGGCATGTCGATCGGCGTCTACGCGGCAGCGGAACTCGCCTGGCCGGCGCTCAATTTCGATATCCCGTGGCTCACCTTCAGCCGCATTCGCGCCAACCACACGTTCGGCGTGATCTTCGCCTTCGGCGGGTCGGCGCTGATCGGCACCTGCTACTACGTCGTGCAGCGCACCGCGCATACGCGGCTCGCCTTCACCGCGCTCGCCAACGTCACCTTCTGGGGCTGGCAGCTGGGCTGCATCCTGGCGATGTCGACGATGCCGTTCGGCATCACGCAGAGCAAGGAGTACGCGGAGCCCGAGTGGTTCGTCGACATCGCCGTCGCCGCGGTCTGGGTGAGCTTCGGCGTTGTCTTCTTCGGCACGCTCGCCAAGCGACGCATCCGCCACATCTACGTCGCCAACTGGTACTACGGCGCCTTCATCATCGCCGTCGGCCTCCTGCACATCGTCAACAACATCGCGCTTCCCGTCTCGATCGGCAAGTCTTACCAGGTGTATTCGGGCACCGTCGACGCGCTGGTGCAATGGTGGTACGGCCACAACGCGGTGGCCTTCTTCCTCACCGCGGGCTTCCTCGGGATGATGTACTACTTCGTCCCGCGGCAGGCGCAGCAGCCGTTGTGGAGCTACCGCTTCTCGATCGTCAATTTCTGGGCGCTGATCTCGATCTACATGTGGGCGGGGCCGCACCACCTGATGTTCACCGCGCTGCCCGACTGGGTGCAGTCGGTCGGCATGGCGTTCTCGCTCGTCCTCCTCATGCCGAGCTGGGGTTCGGCCGCCAACGGGCTCCTCACCTTCAACGGGTCGTGGCACCGGCTGCGCAGCGACCCCGCGGCCAAGTTCATGGTGCTCTCGCTCGTCTTCTACGCGGCGTCGACGTTCGAGGGCTCGCTGATGGCGGTCAAGACGGTCAACGCGCTGTCGCACTACACCGACTGGACGATCGCGCACGTGCACTCGGGGTCGCTCGGCTGGGTGGCGATGATCACCATCGGCTCGCTCTATGCGATGGCGCCGCGCGCGCTCGGCCGCCCGGCGATGCACTCGCACAAGGGAATGGAGCTGCACTTCTGGCTGCACACGGCCGGCACGCTGCTCTACGTGATCTCGATGTGGATCGCCGGCGTCACCGAGGGCCTCATGTGGCGCGCTACGCACCCCGACGGCTCGCTCGTCTATCCGTTCATCGACAGCCTGATCGCGATCAAGCCGCTGTACGTCGTGCGCTGGTTCGGCGGCGTGCTCATCCTCACCGGTATGGTGGTGATGGCGTGGAATCTCTGGCACACGGCCGCCGATGCCCGCGCGCGGCTCATCAATCCGATCCCGGTACCGATCCCCGAGCCTGAGCCGCATCAGGTTCCGGCTCCGTTGCCGGCGCAAGGCTGAGGAACAAGCGATGGCCCGCGGTTACAAGTATTTCGAGGCGATCGAGAAGAACGCTGCACTCCTCGGCGTGCTGACCCTCGTCATGGTGTCTTTGGGCGGCCTCTCGGAGATCACGCCGATCTTCGTCGAGGCGCACAAGATGGCAGCGCCGGAGGGCGTCAAACCCTACGACGCCTTGCGGCTCGCCGGCCGCGACATCTACGTGCGCGAGGGCTGCTATCTGTGTCACTCGCAGATGATCCGCTCGCTGCGCGCCGAGACGCAGCGCTACGGCGCATACTCGGTGGCGAGCGAATCGGTCTACGACCGGCCGTTCCAGTGGGGCTCGAAGCGCACCGGCCCCGACCTCGCGCGCGTCGGCGGCAAATACTCCGACGAGTGGCAGCGCCAACACCTGATCGCGCCCCGGCACTTCGTCCCCGAATCGAACATGCCGGGGTATCCGTGGCTTGTCGACGAGAAGATCGACGGTGCTGATGTTGCCGCACGCATGCGCACGTTGCGCACCCTGGGCGACCCGTACACCGAAGCCGATATCGCGGAGGCACCCAAGGCGGTCGAAGGCAAGACCGGCATGGACGCGATCGTCGCCTACCTGCAGGGGCTGGGCGTACTGAACGTCACGCCGCATCCGGGCGCAGCGCCGGCATCCGGCAGCGCTGCACCGGCCGGCACTGCGGCGGCTGCCGCCGGCAACACCAAGGCCGCGGAAGGCGGCAAGCCATGAATCCGCTCTGGGGACACCTGGCCGGTGTCATCACCGTGGTCCTGATGCTCATCTTCATCGGCATCTGGATCTGGGCGTGGCTGCCGTATCACCGGTCGACGTTCGATGCCCTGGCGCGGCTGCCGATGGAAGACGAGAGCGAAGAAACGCCATGACAACCTTCTGGTCCGGGTGGGTGATCGCGCTCATCGTCTTCAACCTCGGTCTCACGCTGTTCCTGTTCCTGTGGGGGCCGCGCGTCGACATCCCGACGCAGCCCGACGGCACCACCGGTCACGTCTGGGCGCATGGCGTGCTGCGGGAGGGCCTCAACCGCCTGCCGATGTGGTGGATCGTGATGTCGGCGGCGCTGTTCGTCAGCGGCTTTACCTACCTCGCGCTGTATCCCGGGTTCGGCGCTTCCAAGGGCGCCCTCGGCTGGACCTCCGCCGGGGAACACGCGCAGGACGCCGCAGCCAACGCCGCGCTCGAGGCGCCGGTGCGCACGCGCGTCGCCAGCACGCCGATCGAGACGCTCGCGAGCGATCGTGAGGTGGTGCGCATCGGCCAGCGGATGTTCATCGACAACTGCGCCTCGTGCCACGGGCGCGAGGGCCACGGCAATCCGGTGATCGGCGCCCCCGACCTCACCGACGGCGACTGGCTCTACGGTGGCGACGGCAAGGCGATCCTGACCTCGATCCAGGACGGCCGGCAAGGCGGCATGCCGGCGTTTGCGAGCGTGCTCCCGGAAGCATCGATCACGGACGTCGTCCAGTACGTGCGCAGCCTTGCCGGCAAGCCGCACGACAGCCTGCGCGCACAGGTCGGCAGGACGGTCTTCAAGACGAATTGCGCCGTGTGCCATGGCGCCGACGGCAAGGGCAATACGGCGATGGGTGCGCCCAACCTCACCGACACCATCTGGCTCTACGGCGGCGAGCAGGCGGACCTGCTGCGCACCGTGCGCGGTGGCCGCGGCGGCGTCATGCCGGCGTGGCGCGGACGACTTTCCGACGACGACATGCGCATGATCGCGGCCTACGTGTACGCGATCTCGCATCCCGATGCCGCGCGACGATGAGCGCGCCGTCGCGCCGGCACGCACCCTGCGCAACATCCCGCCGCTGATCTGGGTCGGGGCGGCGATCCTCGCCGCCTCGCTCGCCGGTTGCATCTGGTTGATCGTCGTCGCGGTGCGTCACGCCGACACCGACGTTGCCGTAGGTAGCGCCACCGTCTTCAAGGTCCCCCGCGAGCGAGCGCCGGCACCGCCGGTCACCGAAGGTGGGGCCGCCACGCCGCGCTGACGGCCGTGCTCGCCTGCCCGGCACGACGATGAGCAGCGACCGCCACGGTTGCTGGCACTGCGGCGAACCGCTGCCGCGCGATCCGCCGCTCGCGCACGTCGCCGGCGAAACGCACGCGGTGTGCTGCCCCGGCTGTCGTGCTGCCGCCGAATGGATCGGTACGCTGGGACTCGCCGACTACTACCGCTTGCGCGAACGCGTGGCGCCCCGAGCGCCGGACCTCGACGAGACCGCGCGGGCGGCGCAGGCCTTCGCCCGCCCCGAACTCGCGCGTCACCTCGTGCAGGCACTGCCCGACGGCAGCGCGGAAACCGTGGTGGTGGTCGACGGCCTGCGCTGCGCGGCGTGCTCGTGGTTGATCGAGCACGGCGTGGGGACGCTGCCGGGCGTGGCGCAGGTGGCCGTCAACGGCAGCGCGCGGCGCGCGCGCATCAGCTTCGATCCCGCCCGCGTGGCGCTGCCGGCGATCGTCGACGCCTTCGCGCGCCTGGGTTACCGGGCGCTGCCGCTCGACGCCGCGGCACTCGACGACGCCCGCGGGCGGGAAGCGCGCTCGGCCATGAAGCGCCTGGCGGTGGCCGGCTTCGGCGCCATGCAGGCGATGATGTATGCGAGCGCACTCTACTTCGGCGCCTTCGACGACCTCGATCCGGCGGCCCGCGAACTCTTCCGCTGGCTGGGCTTTGCCGTCGCCACGCCGGTGGTGATCTACGCCGGCGCGCCGTTCTTCGCCGGCGCGCTGCGCCTCCTGCGGGCGCGCCGCCTCGGCATGGACGTGCCGGTCGCGCTCGCCATCGCACTCATCTACGCCGGCAGCGTGATCGAGGTACTGCGCGGGACCGGCGAGGTGTACTTCGAATCGGTGAGCATGTTCGTATTCTTTCTGCTGCTCGGCCGCCATCTCGAGATGCGCGCCCGCCATCGCGCCGGCGACCTCACCGACGCGCTGGCGCGCTCGGCACCGCAGGTCGCGCTGCGCCTTGCCGCCGACGGCTCGACGACGCGCGTGGGCGCCTTCGAACTCGTCCCCGACGATCGCGTGCTGGTCGCGGTCGGTACGCTCGTCCCGGCCGACGGCATGCTGGAGAGCGCGCCCTGCCGCGTCGACGAGTCGCTGCTCACCGGCGAGTCGACGCCAGTCGTCAAGCGCACCGGCGATGCGCTGTGCGCGGGCAGCGTGATCGTCGACGTGGCGGCGACCGTGCGCGTCGAACGGGCCGGCGCCGACACCGTCCTCTCCTCGATCGTCGCGTTGGCCTCGCGCGCGGCGAGCGAGCGGCCACGCATCGCACAGGCGGGCGAGCGCGCCGCCGCGCGGTTCGTCGCCCGTGTCCTCACGCTCGCCGCCGCCACGGCGCTCGCCTGGCTCGTCGTCGATCCGTCGCGCGCGTTCGCGGCGACCGTCGCCGTGCTCGTCGTCTCCTGTCCGTGCGCCTTCGCACTCGCCGCCCCGGCGGCAGTCACGCGTGCGCTCGCGGTCCTCGCCGCGCGCGGCGTGCTGGTGGTCCGACCGGATGCGCTCGAAGCGCTCGCCGGCGCGACGCACGTGATGTTCGACAAGACGGGGACGCTCACCCAGCCGTGGCTCGAACTCGATCGCGTGGAGACCTTCGGCAGCACCACGCGCGACGACGCGCTGGCGCTCGCCGCGGCGCTCGCGCGCACCAGCGCGCATCCGGTGGCCCACGCGATCGCCACGGCCGTGCCGACGTCGACGCTGCCCGTCGACAATGCCGTCACCGAGGCCGGCGCCGGAGTCGCGGGACGCATCGGCGCGCGCCACCTGCGACTCGGCCACGCGGGATTCGCGCTGCGCGACCCGACGGCGCGCGATGCCGCGGGGTACGGCGCCGACGCCGTCGTGCTCGCCGACGACGCCGGGGTGATCGCCGTGCTGCACGTGCGCGAGCGCCTCCGCGAGGGGGCACGTGGCGCCGTCGCCGCGTTGCGTGCGGCCGGGCTCGAGGTCGCGCTGGTGAGCGGCGATGCGCCGCCCAAGGTCGCCGCGATCGCCGGTGCGCTCGGTATCGCGCAGTGGCGCGCGCAGGTCGACCCGGCGGGCAAGCTCGCCTGGCTGCACGCATTGCGCGCGGGTGGCGCGCGCGTGGTCGCGGTCGGCGACGGCATCAACGACGCGCCGGTGCTCGCCGGCGCCGACGTCGGGATCGCGATGGCGTCCGGAGCGGCGATCGCGCAGACGGCGAGCGACATCGTCCTCGCCCGCGACGACCCGCGGGCGCTCGCCGACACGCACGCGCTGGCGAAGCGCACGCTCGCCACCCTCCTCGTCAACCAGCGCTGGGCGCTGGTGTACAACCTTTCCGCGGTTCCGCTCGCCGCGCTGGGCTTCGTGCCGCCGTGGCTTGCCGCACTCGGCATGTCGGCGAGCTCGCTCGTCGTCGTGCTCAATGCACTGCGCATCGGGCGTGAACGGCGCGTCGCCACATCCGCGGTGCCGGCGCCGGTACAGGCATCGGCATGAGCATCCTCGTCGTGCTGATCGGCGTGTCGATCGTGGTACTCGTCGGCGCCGGCATCGTCCTTTTCTGGGCGGTCGATCACGGCCAGTTCGACGACATGGAGACGCCGGGCCTCCTGCCGCTCACCGACGTCGACCCGGTGGCCGCACCCGGCACGGCGTCCAACGTGAGCCCGCCGCCGACTCCGAGCGAGCCGCGATGACCGGTAACATCACGCTCCTCGCCGCGCTCCTCCTCGGCCTCGCCGCCAGCGGACACTGCTTCGTGATGTGCGGCGGCATCTCCACCGCGCTCGGACTCGCGACCGCGCGCGGAGCGAACGGACGACCCCGCGCCGACTTCCTCGTCGGCTACCAGGTCGGGCGCGTGTTCGCCTACGCGCTCGTCGCGCTCGTCGTGGGGGGTGCGCTCGGCGCGCTGGCCGACGCACTCGCTGCCGAGGGAGTACGCCGCGCGCTGCGCATCGTCGCCGCACTCGCCCTCGTCGCCGGGGCGCTGGTTGCCTTCGGGCGCCTGCGCGACGTCGGCGCCGGTTTCGTCGGCCGGCATCTCTGGCCGAAGCTCGCGCCGCTCGGTCGCAGGCTCCTGCCGGTGACGAGCCTGCCGCGGGCGATCGGCTTCGGCATGGTCTGGGGATTCATGCCCTGCGGCTTCGTCTACACGGTGCTGACGCTCGCCGCGCTGCAACTCGACGCCTTGCGGGCCGCGGCGACGATGCTGATGTTCGGTCTCGGGACCGCACCGGCGATGCTCGCCGCCGCCTTCGGCGCACGACGGCTCGCGGCACTCGGTTCGCGCACCGCGCTGCGCCGTGGCGCCGGAGTCGTGCTGCTCGCCGGGGCGGCGCTCACACTCACCGCCCCGTGGCTGGTCACCGCGATACCGGCGCTGCACCCGTGGATGCCGTACCTGTGCAGCGTCGACGCGCGATAGCCGCGGTCACGTCGTCGCGGCAGATCCCGGCGGCGCGCCTCCCGCGGGCGTGAAGGCGTCGGAGTAACATGCATTCTCGTGCAGGCCCTGCGTCACGAACGCCGGACGTGCCGCCTCGACCATCCGCACCGAACCACAGGCATAGACCGCGAACCCGGAAAGATCCGGGAAGTCGGCGAGGATCGCCTCGTGCACGAGCCCGGTGCGCCCGTGCCACGCATCTTCGGGCGCCGCGTCCGAGAGTACGGGCACGAAGTGGAAATTCGGGTGCTCGCGCGCCCAGCGTTCCGGCAACTCCGTCAGGTACAGGTCGCGACGCTGCCGCACGCCCCAGTACAGGTAGAGCGGTCGCTCGATGCCCATTTGGAACGCCTGCTCCAGGAGGCTCTTCACCGGCGCGAAGCCGGTCGCACCGGCGACGAAGATGAGCGGCTTCTCGCTGGGCTCGTGCAGCACGAACGATCCTATTGGCCCTTCGAGGGTGATGGCGTCGCCCACCTTCATCGATTCGAACACGCGCGAGGTGAACAGCCCGCCCGGCATCAGCCGCACGTGCAGCTCGATCAGCTCGGTGGCCCCCGACGGGGTCGTGAACGAGTAGCTGCGCCGCTCGCCGCCGTCGAGGACGACGTTCACGTACTGCCCTGCCTCGAATTCGATCTTGCGCCCCTCGGACAGGCGCAGCGCGACCAGCATCACGTCGTGCGCAAGCGGCGTCAGCCGCTCGACGTGCGCCTCGTAGGTGTCGATCTGCGTGCCGCGGGCGGCCGCGTCCGCCTCGTATTCGAACTCGACGTCGGACAGCGCGCGCGCGCAGCACAGCAGGATGCGGCCGGCACGGCGCTCCTCGGCGGAGAGCGCGGAGGGCTGGTAGCCCGACATCTCGACCTCGCCGCCGATCATCGTCGCCTTGCACACCCCGCAGCCGCCCGAGCGGCATTCGTACGGGAGCGCGATGCCGGCGCGCAGGCCCGCGTCGAGGAGCGTCTCCCCCGCGCGCACCGGCGCGCCCTGCCGCCCGGGATGCGCGGTCAGGTGATACGCACGGCCCGTGCCGGTGCGCGCCGGCGGCAGCCACGGCAGCGCCAGCAGCAATGCGGTGACGCCGGCGCAGAGGATCCACAGCTTGAGCGGATCCCACGAATAGATGAGCGGATAGACCGTGAGGTAGAACCAGTCGACGTCGAGCCGCATCGGCACCGTGTTGAAGTCCGCGGGCGCCTGGCTCACCACCGGCTTGACGAGGGAGAGCACCAGCAGCATCGCCACGAGGCCGTAGGCGAGGCGGCGCGGCGGCATCTGCGACGCGCGCGGCACCCGCTGCGTGTGGACCCACAGCGCGAGCATCACGACGAGTGGAATGCCGATGTGCAGGAACGACAGCAGCGAGAACAGGCGGTCGGTGATCGCGTCGGGCGTGATGAAGTTGCGCGTCAGGATGCCGTTGAACACCGGCAGCGCGTCGAGCCATTCGGTGGTGCCGATCACGACGAACTGCGCGAGCTTGTCCCACGGCAGCATGAAGCCGTTCACACCCGAGGCGTAGACGAGCCACAGCACGATCACCCCGGTGACCCACGAGAACGCGCGGAAGCTGCGGTAGCGGTCGAACGCGAAGTGCCGGATCATGTGCAACAGCATCGTGAGCACCATCGCGTCGGACGCGTAGCGGTGCACGCTGCGCATGACGCCTCCGGCGAACCACTGCCCGTGCGTGATCGCCTCCATCGACGCGTACGTCTTGTCGACCCCGGTCTCGTAGAAGACGTAGACGTACAGGCCGCTGGCGACGACGATCCAGAACATCCAGTAGCTCGTCGCGCCCAGGTAGTACATCGGATTCAGCCGATCGCCGAACACCCGGTTGCCGACCGCTTCCATCCGCAGGAAGAACCACTGCAGGAATCCTTGAACTATCTTGAGCAACGTGATCCTCCGTGATGCCGTCCGTCCGACCCCACCCGGGTGCCGGCCGCGGGCGACGCATCGCGTCGCGACCGAAGTGGCAAAGATGTGGAAACTAGCGGGAACGCGCCGTCACTGCAAGAACGCGCAGCGCCGGCCGCGAAAGCCACCCTCGCAACACGCTGCGATGCCGCGTGTTGGATTCGGCATTGCCTCGCCGGCGCAACCGGGTTACCTTTGATGCAGGTCAAGGCGGATGCAGGCCGCGGCCAACCATGATGTCTGGTGTTGCCGGTTTCGTTGCCAATCTTATTCGACAGGAAGGGGGAGCCGCCATGGCTGACCATACTCGATCGCAGCCCGAAAACCAAGAAGAGCGCATCCCCGTGATGCAGCAGATCCTCGACAACCCGTTCCTGCTGCTGTTCCTGGGCGTCGTGATTCCCACCGTGCTCTATATCCTCTGGGGCGTCATGGAGATCGCGACGGTGCCGGTGACGCCGCTCGCGAAGTGACCGTACGCAATCCGTCAGGAGACAAGCCGTGAGCGCCATACTGCCCCCGCCGCAACGCATCTGGTGGAAGCAACCGGTCGACAAGGTCGAGATCGTCTGGATCGTCATCGCCTTCGTGTGGTGCATGATCATGTTTTTCATGATGCCGTACTGGCACGTGTTCGGTAAGCAGAACCTGTCATCGGAGACGTACCGCGTCAAACCCGAGCTCTTCGCCAAGGCCACGCAGGAGATGGTCGACAAGTACACCGTGCGCACCGAGGGCGACGGCAAGGTGCCGGTGGTGGCGCCGCCGGCGGGCAGCGACATCTATCTCATCGCGCGGCTGTGGGACTGGTGGCCGATCCTCGAACTCGAGAAAGGCAAGAGCTACCGCCTGAACCTGACCTCGATGGACTACCAGCACGGCTTCTCGCTGCAGCCGGAGAACATCAACATCCAGGTGCTCCCGGGCTACCAGCACGTGGTGACGGTCACGCCGAACCGCTCCGGCCAGTACGCCATCGTCTGCAACGAATTCTGCGGCATCGGCCATCACAAGATGGTCTCGCGGCTCTACGTCAAGTGATCGGGGGAACCATGGCCACCGCCGTCGCGCAGTACCGCATCTGCCCCCGCACAGGGCTGCAATTCCACAAGTCGGCCGAGCTGCTGATCAAAGCCAACGCCGTCGCCGGCGTCGTCGCGCTGCTCATCGGGGGCGTCCTCGCGCTCCTGATCACACTCACGCGCTGGCAGGCGATCCACCTGCTCGACGCCGACAACTTCTACATGTACCTGACCGCCCACGGTCTCGACATGCTGGTGGTCTGGATCATCTTCTTCGAGATCGCGATCCTGTACTTCTGCTCGTCGACGCTGCTGCGCTGCCGGATCGCCACGCCGCGGCTCGCCTGGCTCGCGTGGGCGCTGATGGTGATCGGCACGATCACCTTCAACGTGGCGATCTTCACCGGCAACGCGACGGTGATGATGACCTCGTACGTGCCACTGCCCGCGATCCCCGCGTTCTACCTGGGGCTCATCCTGTTCGCGGTCGGCGCGCTCATCGGCTGTTTCGTCTTCCTGGGCACCCTTGTCGTCGCCCGGTCCGAGAAGACCTACGAAGGCTCGGTCCCGCTGGTCACCTTCGGCGCGATCACCGCGTGCATCATCGCGATCTTCACCATCGCGTCGGGCGCCATCATCCTGATCCCGACGTTCCTGTGGTCGGCGGGCTACATCAGCCACATCGACCCGGCGATGTACCGGGTGATCTGGTGGGCGTTCGGCCACTCGTCGCAGCAGATCAACGTGTCGGCGCACATCGCGGTGTGGTACGCGATCGCGGCGATCGTGTTCGGCGCGAAGCCGATGTCCGAGCGGGTGAGCCGGTCCGCGTTCCTGCTCTACATCCTGTTCCTGCAGCTCGCGTCGGCGCACCACATCCTCGCCGACCCGGCGGTGGGCACCGAGTGGAAGGTGTTCAACACGAGCTACGCGATGTACCTCGCGGTGCTCGCATCGATGCTGCACGGGCTCACCGTGCCGGGTGCGATCGAAGCCGCGCAGCGCGCGAAGGGCTACACCAAGGGCCTCTTCGAGTGGCTGCGCAAGGCGCCGTGGAGCAATCCGGTGTTCTCGGGAATGTTCATCTCGCTCATCGGCTTCGGCTTCCTGGGCGGCATCTCCGGCGTGATGATGGGCACCGAGCAGCTCAACATGATCATCCACAACACGATCTACGTGCCGGGGCACTTCCACGCCACGGTCGTGATCGGCACCACGCTGGCGTTCATGTCGCTCACCTACTTCCTGCTGCCCACGCTCTTCAACCGCGAGATGATCCTGCCCGGATGGGCGAAGCTGCAGCCGTACGTCTTCGGCCTCGGGATGGGGGTATTCACGCTCGCCATGATGGGCGCCGGAACGCTCGGCGTGCCGCGCCGCCACTGGGACATCACCTTCGCCGGCGCGGCGCTGCCGTACGAGTTCCCGGGCACCGCGCTGCTGATGATCGCGATCTTCGCGATCGGGGGCGTGATTGCCGTGATCGGGGGCATCATGTACATCACCGTCACGGTCGGCACGATCCTGTTCGGCAAGAAGCTCGATGCGGGCGCCTACTCGCCCAAGGTCACGCCGCTGCGCCTGCCGGTGCAGGTCTCGCTCGTCGAGGACGGCGGCCACGGCGGCGGCTGGGGCGTGCCGGGCACCTTCGTGTTCGCGATGGTGTTCCTGGTCGCCTTCGTGCTGTACTACTTCGTCAACTGGAAGTACCTGTCCACGGTCTGGGGCCTGAGCTAGGCGGGGGCGGCGTGCTCTCCCCGAAGACGCGGACAGCACCGGGCTGCGAGCCGCAGCCCGGTGCCGGGGTTCCGGCATGAAGGCATTGCTCGATCTCTTCAAGCTGCGCATCGGCGTGGCGATCGCGCTCACCGCGGTCGCCGGGTTGATGGTGTCGCCGGGCAGCACGCTCGCGCTCTGGCAGGGCGTGGTCCTGACGCTCGCCGTGCTGCTCTCGTCGGCGGCAGCCGGCGCCTTCAACCAGTTCTACGAGGTCGACCTCGACGCGCGGATGACGCGTACCCGCCGCCGCCCGTTCGTGAGCGGGCACATGCGGCGCCATCGCGGCTGGCTTGCGCTCATCGTCGCGCTCACCGGCGTCGCCGTGGCGGCGGCGTGGCTCGCCACCAACGCGGCCGCCGCGTTCTACACGTTCCTCGGCGCTTTCTTCTACGCGATCGTCTACACGGTGTGGCTCAAGCGGCGCAGCCCGTGGAACATCGTGATCGGGGGGTTGGCCGGCAGCTTCGCGGTGCTCGCCGGCGCGGCAGCGGTCTCGCCGCAGCTGTCACCCGAAGCGCTCGTCCTCGCCGTCGTGCTGTTCCTCTGGACGCCGCCGCACTTCTGGAGCCTCGCCATCGTCTGCCGCGACGACTATGCGAGCGTGGGCGTGCCGATGCTGCCCGTCGTCAAAGGGGATCGCTTCGCCGCCTGGGTGATCTTCTGGCACGCGGCCGTCATGGTGGCCTGCTCGCTCCTGCTCGCACTGCTCGGTCCCGGCTGGCTCTACCTCGCCAGTGCAGCCGTCGGTGGCGCGCTCTTCGTCTGGCGCGCGTGGCTGCTGGCTCGCACGCCGAATCGTGCCAATGCGCTGGCCAGCTTCCACGCCTCGCTCGTCCAGCTCTCGCTGCTCCTCCTGGGAACCATCGCCGACGGCTGGATGAGGTCCTCGCTCGGTGCCTGACGCCGTGCCGGGTCGCGCCTCCTGCCGCGCATCGACCGCCCGCCGCCCGACTGCCTGGCTCGCGGCCGGCGCCGTCGCCTGCCTCGTCACGCTGCCGGCGTGGGGTGCCGCCGAAACTTCGGACGATGTCCAGCGGATTCCCGACTACCGGCGCGCGGTGGCGGCGAGCCAGGCGGCGATCGGCCGGCCGCTTGTCGACATCCGTTTGCGCGACAGCACCGGCAAGGACGTTCGCCCGAGCGACTTTCGGGGTCGCCCACTGCTGGTGAGCCTCATCTACACCGGCTGCTTCCAGGCGTGCCCGGTGACGACCCAGTTCCTCGCCGAGGCGGTGCGCGAGGCGCGTCGCGCGCTCGGCAACGACGCCTTCACGGTCGTGTCGATCGGCTTCAACCAGCCGTTCGACACCCCGGCGGCGATGGCCGTCTTCAAGCGTCAGAACCGGATCGACGAGGCCGACTGGCATTTCCTGAGCCCGGATCCGACGCAGGTCGACGCGCTCACCGCGAATCTGGGCTTCGTCTACGAGGCGACCCCCAAGGGTTTCGACCACGTCACGCAGGTGACGATCGTCGACGCCGAAGGCGTCATCTACCGCCAGGTCTACGGCGAGAAATTCGACTTGCCGATGCTGGTGCAGCCGCTCAAGGAATTGCGTTCCGGGCAGGTCTCACGCGAGCTCACCCTCGACAACGTCTGGGAGAAGGTCGTCCTCTACTGCACCGTCTACGATCCACAGACCGGCGGCTACCGGGTCAACTACTCGCTGTTCTTCGAGATCTTCGCGGGCCTCACCACCCTGGGGGCGATCGCCTGGTTCATGCTGCGGGAGCTACGGCGCACGAAACGTGTCTGAAGTCGCGTGGCCCGCATCCTTTTCGACTCTCGCGGTGGCGCCCGTCCCGGAATCGCCGCCCCGACGCCTCCCGCCGCCGCGCCCGTAGCGAGCGCTGGCGCTGCCGCACGCGCTTGGCGCGCCGCGGAGCACGCGCTCGACCGCCTGTGCGGCGTCGACGACAATCCCCTGCGCCAGCTGGGCGGCCTCGGCTTCTACCTCTTCTGGCTGATCGCGGTGAGCGGGGGCTACCTCTACATCTTCTACGACACGAGTGTCGCCGGCGCGCACGCCTCGATCGAGGCGCTCACCCACGGCCAGTGGTGGGCGGGTGGCGTGATGCGCAGCCTGCACCGCTACGCGTCGGACGCCTTCGTCGTGGTGATCGTGCTCCACCTCGTGCGCGAGCTCATGCTCGGGCGCTTTCGCGGCTTTCGCTGGTACAGCTGGGTGAGCGGCGTCCCCACGCTGTGGCTCGCGGTTGCCGCCGGCGTCGTCGGCTACTGGATGGTCTGGGACGAGCTCGCGCTCTTCGTGGCGACCGCCACCACCGAATGGTTCGGGGCGCTGCCCGGCTTCGGCCCGGCGCTCGTCCGTAACTTCATCGGCGAGGCAGCGGTGTCCGACCGCCTGTTCTCGCTGGTGGCTTTCCTCCACATCGGGCTGCCGCTCGTGCTGCTGCTCGCGATGTGGATGCACGTGCAGCGGCTCACCCGGCCGCAGACCGGTGCGTCGCGCGACGTGGCGCTGGCCTCGCTCGCCGCGCTCGTCGTGCTGTCGCTCGTCGTCCCCGCGACGTCGGGACCGCCGGCGGACCTGGCCCGGGTGTCGGCGAGCCTGCCGATCGACTGGTTCTACCTCGCCCCGCTGCCGGCCATCTACACCACCTCACCGGAAGCGGTCTGGATCGCGAGCGTCGGCGTGACGCTCCTGCTCGCGGTGGCGCCGTGGCTCGGGGGCAGGCCGCGGCCGGCACCGGCCGTCGTCGTCGCGCAGCACTGCAACGGTTGCCGGCGCTGCTTCGAGGATTGCCCGTACGCCGCGATCGCGATGGCGCCGCACCCGAGCGGCAAGGGCGAGATCGCGGTGGTCGACGCCGACCGCTGTGCATCGTGCGGGATCTGCGCGGGCGCATGTCCATCGGCGGTGCCGTTCCGCTCGGCCGCCCGTCTGGTGAGCGGCATCGACTTGCCGTATTTCACCGTCGACGCCGTGCGTACAGCGATCGACACCGCGCTGGGCCAACCCGGCGCGACCGGCTCGGTCCTGGTGTTCGCCTGCCATTGCGGCGCGGTTCCGGCCGCGCGGCCGGGGACGATCGTCATCGGGCTACCCTGCACCGGGATGCTGCCGCCGACCTTCGTCGACTACGGATTGCGGGCGGGCGCCGCCGGTGTGGTGGTGGCGACGTGCGCGGTGGGTGATTGCGAATACCGCTTCGGGGTACGATGGACACTGGAGCGCATCGCCGGCCTGCGCCCGCCGCGGCTGCGCCGCAGCGTCGACCCTGCGCGACTGACGGTGGTCCATGCCGGCCGCGAACGAGGCTCCGCGCTCGACCGCGACATCGAAGCGTTCCGTGCGCGGCTTCCCGCGGGCGGGACAAACAAGGCAGCCGGCGGCCCGACCCGCCGCCCGCTCGGAGACAGTACCCATGGCTAACTCGGCGTTGCGCTACGGTGGACAGGCAATCCTCTACATCCTGTTCGCCGCTTTCATCGGCTACTTCTCCACGGCGCCGGCATACCAGCACCTGCCGGCCGACCAGGCACTTCTGCGGCTGTCGTTCCGGGCGCCCGGGCAACTCACCACCGATTGCCGTCCGCGCAGTCCGGAAGAGCTCGCCAAGATGTCGCCGCAACTGCGCGCGCAGATGGATTGCCCGCGCGAGCGCTCGCCGGTGCGCGTTCGCGTCGACCTCGACGGCAAGCTCGTGCTGGACGAGACGTTTCCGGCGGCGGGGCTGCGCCGTGACGGGGCGGCGAGCGGCTATCGCCGCCAGCCGATCCCGGCCGGCGAGCACCTCGTGCGCGTGCAGGTGAACGACAACGTTCGCGTCAAGGGCTTCAACCACGAGAAGGAGCGGCAGGTCACGCTGGCGCCGGGACAGGTGATCCTGATCGACTTCATTCCCGACCAGGGCGGCGTGGTGATCCGGTGAGCGGATGGCGGCAGCGGGGTGCGCCGCCCGGTCGCGGGCCGGCATGCGGAGGCGCCCGGTGAGCAGCGCGCCGCCCGCCGGCTCGGCGCGCCCGTTCGACCGCGCGCCGGTGGCGCTGCGCGACGATCGCTTCGACATCGCCGTTCCCGCCGCCGCACAGCGCTCGATCGCCACCGGCTGGCTGCTGCTGGGCTTGACGGCGCTCATCGGCGCCGGCGTATTCTCGATCCTGCTGGTGCTCGCCAGGACGCCGTTCTTCGCCGGGATCGTCCCCGCCGGCGACTTCTTCCGGGTTGCGCTCGTCGTCCACGTCGACCTGTCGGTGCTCGTGTGGTTCGTGTCGATGGCGGGCATGCTGTGGACGCTCGACACCTCGCCGCGCTTCGTCTGGTTGGGCTGGCTCGCCCTCGTGGTGACCGCCGCCGGTACCGCGCTCATGGCGGCAGCGCCGTTCACCGGCGCTGCCGTCCCGGTGATGTCGAACTACGTGCCGGTCCTCGACAACCCGAGCTTCCTCGCCGGGCTCGTCGTGCTGGGTGCGGGGTTCCTGCTCCTGACGCTGCGCTCGTTCGTCGCGCCGACGCGCATGAGCCTGCGCCTCGACGGCACCGATGCGTTGCGCTTCGGCCTCAAGGCCGCCGCGGTATCGAGTGCCGTCGCGCTGATGGCGATGGCCTGGTCGCTGGCCGAGGTCCCGCGCGACGTCGACACCCTCACCTACTACGAGCTCCTGTTCTGGGGGCCCGGCCATGTCGTCCAATTCACCTGGACGCTGCTCATGCTGGTCGCGTGGGCGTGGCTCGCCACGCTCGCCGGCTCGCCGCTGCCGCTGAGCCCCCGCGTGGTCGTGCTCGTCTACGCGATCGGCCTCGCCTCGGTATTCGTCGCCCCGATCATCTATCTCAACTGGACCGTCGTCTCGGTCGAGCATCGCAAGATGATGACCTGGCTCATGCGCTTCGGCGGCGGGCTCGCCATCCTGCCGATGGTGCTCGCGCTCGCCGTGGCGCTGGCGCGGCAGCGGGTGACGACCGCGGTGACCCGGCCGCTGCGCGCGGCACTCGTCGCCTCGCTGCTGCTGTTCGCGGCCGGGGGGCTCATCGGCTTCCTCATCCAGGGCTCCGACGTACGGATTCCGGCGCACTACCACGGCTCGATCGTCGGCGTGACGCTGGCGCTCATGGGGCTCGCCTACGCGCTGCTGCCGCGCCTGGGCTTTCGCGAGGTCAGCGGGCGGCTCGCCGACTGGCAGCCATGGCTGTACGGCGGCGGCCAGTTGCTCCACATCCTGGGCTTGCTGTGGTCCGGCGGCTACGGCGTGCAGCGCAAGGTGGCGGGCGCCGAGCAGACGCTGCGCACCACGCAGGAGGTCGCGGGCATGGGCTTGATGGGGCTGGGCGGGTTGCTGGCGATCGCCGGTGGCATCCTCTTCGTGTGGGTGGTGCTCGACAGCGTGATCACGGCGCGCCGGGTCCGATGATCCGTATCCTCGCGTTCGCCGCCGCGTTGCTCACGGTGTGCATCACCGCCTCGAGCGCCTTCATCCGCCACGTCCAGAACGGCGTGGGCTGCGCCGATTGGCCGGCGTGCTATCGCACGGCACCGGCGGCCGCCGCCACGACCGGCGCCGCTGCGGCCGCCGCCGCGACGACCGGCGACCTGCCAGGCGTACGCAGCGCGCGGGCGCTGCACCGGGTGAGCGCGACGGCGGTCGGCGTCCTCGTCCTCGCCGTGACCGTGCTCGGCTGGACGTCGCTCCCCACCTCGGGGCGCCTCGCGGCCGTTCTGGCGGTGACCGTGACGGCATTCCTCGCCTGGCTCGGCCGCTACACCCCGCACGACTTGCCGCTGGTGACGCTCGGCAATCTCGGTGGCGGGCTCCTATTGGCCGCGGCCCTCGGATGGGTCGCTGCTGCGCTTCGTCACCGCGACGCGACGGCCGGGGCGAATGACTCCCGACGTTCGACCGGCACCATCCCGTCCGAAGCGGCAGCGATCTCGCGCGCCGCCATCGTCGGGCTGGCGCTCGTCGCGCTCGTTGCCTGGACCGGAGCGATGATCGGCGCCCGGCACGCGATCGCCGCCTGCGCCGCGCCGCTGTGCGTGGGCGGCGCGCAGTGGAGCACCGCCGCACTCGACCCGCTGCAAGCGTCGCCAACTTTGGGGGCCGGCGCCGGGCCGGGACTGCATCTCGCCCACCGCTTCGCCGCGCTGGGGTTCGTGGTGACCGCCGCGCTTCTGGCCTGGCGCTTGCGCGCGGCGCGGCGGCGGCTCGCCGCGTGGCTCGTGGTGCTCGTCGTGGCGCAGGTCGTCGCCGGCGCCGCGACCGTGATGGGTGGCTGGCCCCTCGGCTCGGCCACGCTGCACAACGTTCTCGCCGCGCTCCTCGCCATGACGCTGGGGATCGCCGCCGGCGGCGCGGCTCGCGCCCGGGCCGGCATGCCCGGCCCATCCCGCGGCTGATCCGGCGGGATCTGGCGGGATCTGGCGGCCCGACGACGGGAATCGCGCCCGACGCGGCCGGTACATCCCGGCGATCCGTCGCACCGGCGACGGCCGCCGGTCGCCGATCAGGCGCCGTTCGACCCCCGCTGGACCGGGTTTTGGGAAAGTTTCAGGACTTCCCATCGCGCTTGCGAGATCCTGATCAATGTTGCCGACGGCATCGAGGCGGGTCCCATGGCGCCGGCGACGATTCGTTCGACTGCCTGCGTCTTCCGCGGATGCGAAGATGCACCTGCCCAACCATGCAATCGCCAATCGTTCACGTCGTCTGCGACGCCGCCTTTGCCCGATACCTGGCGGACCTCCGCTTTCCGACCCGCTATCGCGTCGACGTGGTCGATTCGATCGCGGTGTGGTGTGCCGCGAGGCGCCCCGCCACCCCGACCTGCGTCGTCGTCGACGTCGAGGACGATGCGCCGCCGGAACTCGATGCGGCACTCTGGAGTCGGCTACGCGCGATCGGCGCCACGGTCGTCGTTGTTTATCGGGGTGCTGACCTGCGCTTCGCGGTGCAGGCGATGCGCGAGGGCGCCGTCGACGTGCTCGCACCGCCGATCGACGATACCGCGCTCAGGGCCGCGATCGACGCAGCAGCGACCCAAGCCATCGCATCGCATGAGGAGGCGTTGCGCACGGTCCGCGCGCGCCACCTCTTCGCGACGTGCACGCACCGCGAGCGCGCCGTTCTCACCCGGGTCGCACGTGGCCTCCTCAACAAGCAGATCGCGATCGATCTCGCATGTACCGAGAGCACGGTCAAGGTGCACCGCTCGCGCGCGATGCGCAAGCTCGGCGTCCGCTCGCCAGTGCAACTCATCCACCTCGTGGAATCGGCCGGCGTTAACGCCACCCGTACCGCACCGTAGCGATAGCGGCTGGCAACCGGCATTCCCGCGCCGCGCTCACGGCGCAGCGCAGCCCCCTGACCAGCGCTCGTTGCGCGCCCGGCGGCGCACGACGCGCCGAGGATGGTAGGCTTGGTCCTGTCGCACGCTGCCGACGCGTGCCGTCACGACGATCGCATCCGCCACCGCCGCGGCGAATCGTCACCCTCGTCCGATCATGAGTCGTCTCTTCGACCTGGGACCGCTTCGGCTCGATGCCGAGGCGAAGCTGCTGAGCCGTGCCGGGGTGCCGGTTACCCTCGGATCGCGCGCGATCGCGGTGCTGGACGCGCTCGTCGAATGCGCACCGCAGACGGTGTCGAAAGCGGACCTCCTCGACCGGGCATGGCACGGCGTCGTCGTCGAGGAGAGCAACCTCGCGGTGCAGATTTCGGCGATTCGCAAGGCGCTGAAGGACGTGCCGGGTGCCGCGGACTGGATCGAGACCGTGCCGTGGCGCGGCTACCGGTTCGCGGGGCCGGTTACTCGGGTCGCCACCGCGCATGCCGCGCCCGCTCGGATTGCGGCAGTCCGCACCAACATCGTTCCTCGTACCACCTCGTTCATCGGCCGCGAGCGCGAGCAGGACGAGATCGCGCAGCACCTGCGCACGGCCCGGGCGGTAACTATCGTCGGCGCCGGCGGCAGCGGCAAGACCCGGCTCGCGCTCGAGGTGGCAACGCGACAAGCGGATGCGTACCCCGACGGAGTCTGGCTCGTCGAACTCGCCAGTGTCGCCGAGCCACACCTCGTCGTCGACACCGTGGCGCAGGTGCTGGGCCTCCGGCAACAGGGGCCGCGGGCACTGGCGGAAACGCTCGTTGAGCGCCTGCAATCACGCCGCGCGCTCCTCGTTTTCGACAATTGCGAGCACCTGCGCGCAGCCTGCGCCGACCTCGTCGCGACGCTCTTCGAGCGCGCACCGCGATTGACGATGCTCGCCACCAGCCGCGAACCCCTCGACGTCGCCGAGGAGCTGACCTACCGGCTCGACCCGCTGACGCTGCCCGCGCCCGGCGCCAGCCTCGAAGCCATCGCGGGAACCGACGCCGTGCGGCTGTTCGTCGCCCGCGCGACGCAGCAGCAGCCGGACTTCACGCTCGACGCGGCGAGCGCTCCGACGGTCGCACAGGTGTGCGCCGATCTCGACGGCATGCCGCTGGCGCTCGAACTCGCCGCGGCGCGCCTGCATTCGCTGCCGATCGCGGAGATCGCCGAGCGGCTCGCCGATCGCTTCCGCCTGCTGACGACGACGGCGCCAACGGACGTGCGCCACCATCAGACGCTGCGCACGGTGCTCGACTGGAGCTACGACCTCCTCGCGCAGGACGAGCGCATCGTGCTGCGGCGCATGGCGGTCTTCGTCGACGGCGGCACGATCGACGGCATCGTCTCGGTGGTCGCCGATCCGGCGCTCGACGCACACGCCGCGGTCGACGCGCTCGCGCGCCTGGTGCGCCGCTCGCTCGTCATCGGCGCACCGTCGCCGGAAGATCCGCGCTATCGGATGCTGGTGACGACCCGCGCCTACGCGCTGGAGAAACTCGCCGAGGCCGGCGAGGACGCGGCGGTGCGGAATCGGCACGCCGCGTACTGCCGGCGCGTCTTCGGCGACATGTACGAGCGCTGGTTCACCCTGTCCGACGACCAGTGGCGCGCCGCCTGCGCCCCGGAACTCGCCGACGTCCGCGCCGCGCTCGCCTGGGCGTTCGGTCCGGGTGCGGCCGCGGTCGGCGTCGCGCTCGCCGGGTCGGCCGTGCAACTCTTCGTCGGCAATCTCGCGCAACGCAACGAGGGACGACGCTGGCTCGCACAGGCCGCGGCCCACGTGAACGATGGCACCCCGAATCTCGATCGCGCCCGCCTGGCGCTCGGCGTCGCCCTGTTGGCCGAGATCACCTCGCTCGCGAAGGTCAGCGAAGCATTCGCACGGGCGATCGAACTCTATCGGCTGACGACCGACGACGCGGGGCTCGGCTATGCACTCGCCTGCAGCGCCTACGCGCTCGCCTACGCGAACCGGCTGGACGAGGCGGAGGCGGCAGTGGCCGAGGCGCGATCGCTGCTCGCGGGCACTGCACACGTGCGCGGCCTCATCCACTGTGTCGGTGCACTGGCGAGCGTCCAATCTGCCCGAGGCGATGTCGCCAGCGCTTTGGCCGCGGCCGACGAGGCGATCAGCCTGTGCCGCGGCGTGGGCGCGCAGCGCAGCGAGATGGCGCTGCTCGTCCACAAGTGCGAAATCGCCTGGCTTGCCGACGACCTCGACTCGGCGCGAGCGAGCGCCCACGCCGCGGTCGCACTGGCGCGCCTGCCCGGGATGGGGGAGAGCGGCGCACTGTGTCGTTACCTGCTGACCCTCGTCGGCGTGCAGGTGGCCAGCGGTGAGTACGCCGCCGCGCGGCAGACGGCACACGAAGTCGAGCCGCTGTGCCGTGACAGCGACCTCGCCCCGCTGCTCCTCGATCACCTCGCCTTGCGCGCCGGCGCGATGGGGAGGCTCGCCGATGCGGCACGGATCGCGGGGCACAGCGACGCGGCGCGCGCTGCTTCGGACCTGCCCCGGCAGTCCACCGAGGCGCGGGCGCGCGAGCGCCTGGACGCGTTGCTCGCCGCCTCGCTCGCCCGCGACGAGGTCGCGCGCCACCACGCGGACGGGGCGGCGATGCCGGGCCATCACGTGATCGCGCTCGCCCTCGCCGATTGATTCCACAGGAGACGCAGAGGCGCCGAGAATGAACAGGGTTTCTCTGCGTCCCGGCGTCTCTTTGTAAATGCCCTTCGCCCTCAGGGCTTGACCGGGCAGCGATACGCGCGGGCGGTCGCTTCAGCGAGGTTCGCAACCCCCGAGATCTCGGCCTTCAGCATCAGGATGTGCGTCGCGCCCATCGCGGCGGCCTTCGCGCGGACGTCCTTGATGGCGCCCTGGATCTTCGTTTCGTCGGAGAGTCCGCCGAAGAGACTGCGGCTACTGACCGTGCCCAGGAGCTTGCAGTCGCGATTGAGGTACTGCGGATCGGCTTCGGCGAGCGTCTGCGGATCGTTGCCGGGCGTGCTCGCGCAGCCGGCGAGCAACGCCACGGCGAGGATGCGCATGGCGCGCATCGGGGAAGATCGGAACCAGGGCATTGGTAGATCCTTACTGTACCCCGGGCATAGCAATTCCGGAGCCTGGGTCAAGACCCCCTTTCAAACCGTGCGTGCGGGTTTCCCGCACACGGCTTACCGGAGCCGTATCGGGGCGAGGCATTGTGCTGCGTCCCGGGTAGCGAATGGTGCCGCGCAAGCGATGTAACCCATGCTCATGGAAGAAGTCGGAGCTCCAGCGCGCCGCCTGACCCGCACGCAAGTTGCGACCGTGGCGCTTGCGCAGAAGGCCACGAAGCCGTTCCACCACGTAGTCATCGACCTGCTGGAACTTGATGGCGGCGTTACCCGTACGGAAGTAGTTGCCCCAACCGCGCAGGATCGGGTTCAGGTCACCGATGACCACCCGAACGTCCTTGATCCCCAGGCGGTTGCGGCCCGTCAACTCCCGCACTCGCGTACGCACCCGCTTCATGCTGCGCACCGAAGGCCAGCGCTGAAGGTAATAGCGGCGGATGCCGCGCTCCAGCAGTCGCCCCGATACGCGCTTGTGCAGGTGGCAGCCCAGGAACTCGAAGCCTTCGCGTCCCTCGCAGAGGTCCACGCGCCTCGTCTTCTCCGGGTGTAACTGGAGCTTGAGCCGGTCGAGGATGATGCCCACCCTGCGCTCGGCTTCCTCGCAGTCCTTCGCCGTCTCGCACATCACGACGAAGTCATCGCAGTAGCGCACCAACACGCCCAGATGGCCGCATTGGCGTTGCCACACCGCGTCGAGGTAATGCAGGTAGATATTGGACAGCAGCGGAGAGATCACTCCGCCTTGCGGCGTTCCCGCCACATTGCGCCTCTCGATGCCGTCCTCCATCACGCCTGCCTCCAGCCATTGCCGCACCAGCTTGAGAACCCGCCGATCGCTCACCCGTCGCTCCACCCGCGCCCTCAGCAGTTCGTGATCGATGCTGCCGAAGTAATCGCGGATGTCCGCATCGAGCACGTGATTCCCCCCGCGAGCGCCTCGCTCGCGCAGAGCCTCCAGTGCCTGCAGTGCACCGCGCTGCGGCCGGAACCCGTAAGAGCAATCCGCGAAGTCCGCCTCGAAGATCGGCTCCAACACGAGCTTGGCCGCTGCCTGCACCACACGGTCGCGTATCGTCGGAATCCCCAACGGCCTTCTCTTGCGATCAGCCTTGGGTATGTAGCACCGCAGGACCGCCTGCGGCCAATACTTGCCTGCGCGCAGCTGCACGCCGATGCGTTCGACAAAAAACCTCGACGCCTTGCCGCTCGATCGCCTCAAAGCTCTGCGCATCAATCCCCGCCGAACCTCGATTCGATCGCACACGCCTCCACGCTTCCCACAGGACGTCACTCCGGCAGATGCGGTCGTACAACGCGTGGAAACGCCTACCCGGCGACCGCTTGGCCGCCGCCCATAGCCGGCGTTGGAGGCGTCGGACGTTGGCAGCAGATCGTGATCCGCCGGGGTGATTGGCCGGAAGCGCTGCTTTCGGCATGCCCTTGCCCGTACCCCCTTCACCAGCACCAGCTCCGCAGGGGCCCTTCCCTCCGACCGCCTTGTTCGCGACGGCCCTCGACGGTACTACTGCCCCCTCGGACTCCCGCTGCGCAGCGCTCGATTTCGCCTTCGGCTTATACGAGCCGCCTCGCCCTGACCAGGGCCACACAGACGGGCCTCTCCTGTTCCGCATCGAACCTTCAGAACGTGCCGCGCCCCCTACCCCGGAGAGACCCGCGACGCCTTCCGGGACTGGCACCGTGGACATGGCCTTCGCCGCGACATGACCGGCTCGGCTCTCTCGTTGTGAATCTGTCGAGGCTGCAGGCTTCACTTGATGTTGCGGCCCACTCTCTTGCTCCCTTCGCGTGGAAGGCTTTCGACGCCCCGCTCGGATCACAGAGTTCTCACCCCGCATCTGGGGCCTGCTATCGGGCTCTCCGGCGATTACCCGTGCGGGACTTGCACCCGCTGGCTCGACACAGCATGACTCCGCTCGTTCCGTCGCCTGCGCTTCGTCGCTCGCGATTTCTTCAGGACGCACCATGCCGACATTCTAAGACCGGGACCCGGTTACGACAGCGCGGCGCGTTCGGTATAGACTGGTTCGTTGCGCTGCGACAACAGCGTCGCTGCCCTCTTGCCCGTATGCCGTGAAATCCGTACTTCCGCTGAAACTCGTCGCCCCGCTCGTCCTCGGCATGATCGCGTCGATCGCCATCGCCGTGTACGCCGAGTTGGGGTATCGCCGCCTCGAAGTGGCCAATCGGCAGATCGCCGCGGCGCTCGAGTTGCAGGCCTCCTTGCACGAGGCGCTCGCGCTGGTCGTCGATGCCGAGACCGGACAGCGCGGCTATCTCCTCACCGGCAAACAGGAATATCTCACCCCCTACAACAATGCGCTGCCGAAGATCGGCGGCACCTTCAACCGGCTGCGCGAGATGCTGGTGACGTACGGAACGGCGCAGGAGCGCGATGCGCTCTCCAAGCTCAACGGCCTCGTCGGCCAGAAGCTCGCCGAGCTCGAAACGGCAATCGCGCTGTACAAGCGAAACGGCGACTCGGCGACGCAGGCGCTCCTCGATACCGGCATCGGGCGGCGCGCCATGGAAGATATCCGCGCGGAGGTCGACGGCATGGCCGCCGCGCAGCAGCAGCAGCTCACGGCGGCGATGAATCGCTGGTCCGACGACGTGGCTTTCGCCCGCCTCGGCATGCAGATCATGACCGCCTTCGCCATTGCGCTGCTGCTCGTCGTATGGCTCCTCGCCCGCCGTGACGCCCAGCAGCGCGAGGCGCGCCGGCGGGCGATGGTCGAGGACAAGCGCCGCCTGGAAAACGAGGTCGAGCAGCGCACCGCGGAATTGTCCGAGCTGTCGAGCTACCTGCAGCGCGTGCGCGAGGACGAGAAATCGAAGCTCGCCCGCGACATCCACGACGAATTGGGCGGCATCCTGGTGAGCGCGAAGATGGACATCGCGTGGGTCGAGGACTACCTGCGCAAGCACCACGAGCCGCAGGTCACGGCGAAGCTCGAGCGTGCGCTGCAGGCACTCGACGACGGCGTGCAGATCAAGCGGCGGATCATCGAGGACCTGCGGCCGACGCTGCTCGACAACCTCGGCCTGTCGGCGGCGCTCGACTGGCAGGTGCGGGAGGTCTGCGACCGGGCCGGGCTCGCCTGCACCATCGACACCCCCGCCGATGACAGCGACCTGCCGTCGGAGGTGGCGATCGCGCTCTACCGCATCCTGCAGGAGGCGCTCACCAACATCGTGAAATATGCCGGCGCGAAGACGGTCCGCGTCGATCTCGGCGTCACCGCGACCGACGTCACGCTGCTGATCGAGGACGACGGCATCGGCATCCCGGACCACGCGCAGGGCAACCTGCTGTCGCACGGGATCGCCGGCATGCGCCAACGCATCCGCGCGCTGCACGGCGAGTTCGCGATCTCCCGCCGCCCCGAGGGCGGCACGCTCATCGAAGTGCACGTGCCGCTCGAGCCGCCCGGCCCCGAGGCGGCGGCGGTCACGCCGCCTTGAGCTTCATCGACAGCCGTGCCTTGGTCGCGTTGAAGCGGCGGCCCATCGCCTCGCGCGCGTCGTCGTCGAAAGTCTCTTCGAGCACGGGCAGGAGCTGCGTGCGCTCTTCCTCGATGCGGGACTCCAGGACATCGAAGAGAACCTTCGCGTACGCCTTCCACTCGTCGGTTTCGGTCTTGCGGCTCTTGACGAGCTTCTCCACGAGGTCGTCGACCATGCCGTGTCTGACGTAACCTTCGTAGGCGAGCGCCCGGAGGTCGTCGTTGGCTTGCGCGAGGAGAGCGTCGTAGACGTCTCGCTCCTGCGCCCGCGCATGCAGGTAGAGCGCGGGGCGCAGTTGCCGCAGGAGCGCGCGTCGCTCTTCCCCGCTCTCGGATTCGTACATGTCGCGGGCGAGGATGAGAATTTCGTCGTGGTCATTGCGCAGCAGCGTGCGGATGTCGCGGGCGTTCATGGTGGGAGCTTCGAGCAGGAGCTTGATTTCGTCGACTAGGGTCATGGTCGGTACCGTTGCGGTAGGAATCGGGAAACGGGATCAATGCGTCGCCGCCGACCCGCCGGCGGCGAGCGCGCTCAGGACTTCACGCACACGATGGAACTCGCGGGCCTTGTCGAAGAAGTAGTCCGCCCCGAGCGCGAGACTCCTCTCCCGATACTGCGGAAACGCGAAGTTGGTGAAGACGATCACCGTCGCGTTCCGTGGTTTTGCACCCTTCGCGAGCGCCTTCAGCACGCCGAGCCCGGTGCCCTGCTTCAACTGCAGGTCGAGCACGACGGCATCCCAACGCTGCTCACGCAGCACCGCGATCGCTGCCGCCTCGTTCTCGACCTGGCCGACGATCGAGAGGTTCGGGATCTCGGCCAGCGTCTCGGACAGGCGGGCGCGGATGAGCGCCGAATCCTCGACGATCACCACCCGCAGCCCGGTGTCACCGGACGATTGGTCCGGCCCCATCGTCACGCCCACCCTCGTCTGGAGGCCGTCCAGGTCCATACGGGGCCCGGGCGCCGCAATCACGCGCTCCACCGCGACGCCGGCCACGCGCTGGCCGCGCGCGTGAACCACGTGCAACGCCACCGCGCCGGCGCGCATGAGCGGACCGGCTCGCGCAACCGTCGATCGTCGTTCAATCGATGAGCCCGTTCTTGATGGCGTAGTAGGTGAGGTCGGCATTCGATTTCATGCCCATCTTCTCGAGGACGCGGGTCCGGTACGTGCTGACCGTCTTCACCGACAGGTGCAGCTCGTCGGCGATCCGCGATACGGCAGCACCGGCGGCGATCTTGCAGAAAATCTGGAATTCGCGCTGCGACAACTCTCCGTGCAACGGCTTGTCGCCGTTTCCCGCAACGCCGGCCGCGAGAATCTGGGCGAGCGCCGGGCTCACGAATTTGCGCCCATGGACGACGGTGCGGATGGCGCCGACGAGCTGGGTGGACGCCGCCTCCTTCCCGAGGTATCCGGCGGCGCCGGCGCGCAGCAGGTTGATGGCGTACTGATCCTCCGCGTATCCCGAGAGCATCAGCACCGGCAGGCCCGGGCGGATCTGTCTCAACGTCTTCAACGTGTCGATGCCGTTCTTGTCGGGCATCGAAATGTCGAGCAGCACCACGTCGAACTCACCGTTGCGCACGAGCTCGATGCACTGGCTGCCGGTGGCCGCCTCACCCGCGACTTCCATGTCGGTCTGGTCGGCGATGAACTGCTTGAGGCCCGCGCGCACGATGGCGTGGTCATCGGCGATGAGGATTCGGATCATCGTCGCGGGGCGGTGGTGTACCGCGTTGGCAGCGCTTGGGGTCGCAACTTCCATGATGGTGGGGTGGTGGCGCGGCGGCTACACCCAGAGCGCGACCACTCACGGGCCGGTGCCCGCCGCGGGCCATCACGTGACGCCGCTCGCTCGAATGGTGCCGCCGAACGACACCATCTTAGGCGCGCTCCGACGCGGTCCGCATCGGAGCGCTACGGAAAGCCGTGTCGGACGAATCCTACAATATCTCGCAGGGAAACGCCTGGATCCGTCCTACACGGCGCCAGCGTCGCTCAGCGGAGGACGGCGCCTGCGGCCGCCGTCGCGATGAGGAGCCCGCCGGTCAGCGGATGCCGCAGGACTTGCGCCGTGACCCCGAACCCGGCGGCAATCGTGGCGGGTTGCAGGACGTCACCGGGCGCCCCTTGCGCAAGCACACGCCCTTGGTGCAGCACGACGACCCGATCGGCGTAGGTCGCCGCGAGGTTGAGGTCGTGCAGGATCGCGAGGATGCCCACGTTGCGTTGGGCCGCGAAGGCGCGCGCCGTCACCAGCAGCGCATGCTGGTGCGCGAGGTCGAGCGCCGCCGTCGGCTCGTCGAGGAGCAGGAAGCGTGGGTGCGGATAGTCCGTCTCCCAGAGTTGCGCGAACGCCGTCGCCAGGTGCACGCGCGCCTGCTCGCCGCCCGAGAGCGTGGTGACCTCGCGCTCGGCGAGCTGCGCCGCATCGGCGAGAGCGAGCGCCGCATCGACGATGTCGCGGTCGCGCCGGTCGTGCCAGCGCGTCGACACCGGATAGCGACCGAAGGCCGCGACCTCGCGCGCGGTGAATGCAAAGGCAAGCTCCGGCCGCTGCGGCAGGACCGCCCGCAGCCGCGCCCGCTCGGTGAGCGACCACGCGGCGAGATCGCGCCCCGCAATCCGCGCGCCGCCGTCGACACGCGCCGCCGCGGGCAGGCGATCGCCGGCAAGGAGCTTGACGAGCGTCGACTTGCCGGCGCCGTTCTCGCCGACGATCGCGACGGTCTCCGCGACGCCGACCTGTAGCGAGACGTCGTCGAGCAGACGGCGCGTGCCGATCCGGACCGTGACGCGGCGCGCTTCGAGCACGGCTCAGAGTCCGATCTGGCCGCGCCGGCCGAGCAGCAGCACCAGGAAGAACGGGCCGCCGAGCGTCGCCGTCAGGATGCCGATCGGCAACTCGGCGGGCGCCACGATGGTGCGGGCGAGCGCGTCGGCGAGCACCAGGAGCACCCCACCCAGCAACGCCGCCCCCGGCAGGACGATGCGGTGGTCGGGGCCGCAGGCCAGCCGGATCGCGTGCGGCGCAACGAGCCCGATGAAGCCGATGACGCCCGTCGCCGCGACCAGCGAGCCGACGGCGAGCGCCGTCAGCACGACGGCCGCCCGCTTGACGACCAGGACGTCGACGCCGATGTGCGCCGCCTGCGTCTCGCCAAGAGCCAGCGCATTGAGCGGGCGCGCGAGCAAGCTGCCGGCCACGGTGGCGACGAGGGCGAGCGGCGCCACGGCGGCGAGCATCGACCAGGTGGCCCCTCCCAGCGAGCCGAAGCTCCAGAACGTCAGGTTGCGCAACTGCTCATCGCTCGCAAGGTACGACAGCAGGCCGACCCCGGCCATGGCGAGCGCGTTGAGTGCGATGCCGGCGAGCAGCACCGACGGCAGCGAGAGAAAGCCCCCCGCGGCGCCGATGCGATACACGACGAGCGTCACCGTCAGCGCACCGAGGAAGGCCGCCAGCGGTAGCGTCCACGCGCCCAGGATCTTCGATACTCCCGGCAGCCAGGTCGCGCCGAGCACGATCACGAAGGCGGCAGCCAGCGCCCCGCCCGACGACACGCCGATGAGCGTTGGGTCGGCGAGCGGATTGCGGAAGAGCCCCTGCATCAGCGCGCCGGCCACCGCCAGCCCCGCGCCGGCGATGACCGCCAGCAGCACCCGCGGCAGGCGGATCGAATTGAGCACGGCGACCTGGCGCGCATCGAGGCCTCCCGCATCGATGCCCGCGTTGCCGGCGAGGATGCGCAAGACATCGAGTGGCGCGATCGGAAAGCTGCCGTGGCCGACCGCGAAGATCACGATCGCGACGAGCAGGATGGCGAGCCCCGCGAGTACGGCGCCACCGGGCACGCGCCGCGGTGCCGCGGCCCGCGCGGCGGTCAAGGACAATCCTTGGTCGCGAGGCACGCGGGACGCGGCGTCCCGTTCTGACGGCGAAGGATCTCGTCGCGCAACTCCGTGTATTGCCGGCCGACCTGCGCCGCAACGTTGTCGGTGTTGAGCACCGCGCCGGCGAGCAACGTGGGAACGAACGTCCCCTCGACGTCGACGCGCACGCGCTGGTCGACCGGCGTGACCCGCGTGATGAAATCGGACAGCTTCAGGTTGTCGCTGCTGACGAGGCGCGAGCGGATCTCCGTCTCCGGGGTGAGCGTCACGTGGCGAACGTTGTCCATCGAAATGCGCAACGGCCCCGCGGTGGCGTGACTGCGCTGGTCGACGTCGAACTCGTTGCCGCGGCGATTGACGATCTTGCTCGCGTCGACGCTCGACAAGATCTCGGCCATGTGATCGAAATCGACCAGCACGTTCCACACGAGACCCGGTGGCGCCGCGACCGTGAACGACGCCACCACCGCATAGCCACCGCCTTCCTTGCGGGCGCGGGCCTGCACCGGGGGCGGCGCCTTCGTCGCGGTGGTCGCCAGCGGAGTCGCGGGCGCGACCTTGCCGGCATCGGCGGCGAGCGCGCCAGCGGCGAGGACCGAGAGCGCGATGCCGACCGCGGCGGCGCGCCGGCCACCGATCGCGGCCGCCACACGCACCCGTGCCAGCGCAGCGCCGCGGTGTGCCGGACGCATCGGCGCCCGCCTCATGCCGGAGCATCCACGCGGCGCAACCGCCAGTCGACCTCGCGCGGACGCCCGGGAAGATCGAGCGAGGCGCACGCCGGTGACGCGTGCGCGATCTCGCGGCCCGCGCGGAACACGTGCAGCCGCGTCGCCCGCAGGCGGATCGCCTCGATCGGGTCGCGCGCCTGGAGGAGCACGAAGTCAGCACGGTTGCCCGGGGCGATGCCGTAGCCGTCGAGATGGAGGATCGTCGCGGCGTTGACCGTGACCGCGTCGAAACAGGCGCGCATCGCGTCCTGCCCGGTCATCTGCGCGACGTGCAGGCCCATCGCCGCCACCTCGAGCAGGTCGGCGCTGCCGAGGGGATACCACGGATCGAGCACGCAGTCGTGGCCGAAGGCGACCGTGACGCCGGCCGCCATGAGCTCGGGCACGCGCGTCATGCCGCGACGCTTGGGATAGCTGTCGTGCCGCCCCTGCAGCGTGATGTTGATGAGCGGATTGGCGATCGCGCTGACGCCGCCCTCGACGAGGAGCGGGATCAGCTTCGACACGTAGTAGTTGTCCATCGAGTGCATCGACGTGAGATGCGAGCCGGTGACGCGCCCTTGCAGGCCGAGGCGGATGCTTTGCGCGGCCAGCATCTCGATGTGTCGCGACTGCGGGTCGTCGGATTCGTCGCAGTGCAGGTCGACGAGACGGCCCTGCTCGGCGGCGATGGTGCAGAGCAGACGCACGCTCTCGGCGCCGTCGGCCGCGGTGCGCTCGAAGTGCGGGATGCCGCCCACCACATCCACGCCCATGGCGAGCGCTCGCTGCAGCAGGTCGAGCGCGCCGGGGCTGCGCAACAACCCATCCTGCGGAAAGGCCACGAGCTGCAGGTCGAGGTACGGCGCCACGCGCTCTTTCACGTGCAGCAGCGCCTCGACCGCGGTGAGGCGCGGATCGCAGACGTCGACGTGCGAGCGGATCGCGAGCAGCCCCTTGGCCACCGCCCAGTCGCAGTAAGTGAGCGCGCGCTCGACGAGCGCGTCCTGCGTGAGCTGCGGCTTCAGTTCACCCCACAGCGCGATTCCCTCGAGGAGCGTCCCGCTGCGGTTGACGCGCGGCAGCCCGTAGGAGAGCGTCGAATCGAGGTGGAAGTGCGGATCGACGAAGGGCGGCGTGAGGAGCAGGCCGCCGGCATCGATCGTGCGCGCGGCCACGGCCTCGATGCGTGGCGCCACGTCGACGATGCGGCCGTCGGTGACGAGCACGTCGATGCCGGTGCGGCCCTCGGGCAGCGTGGCATTGGTGACGAGCAGGTCGGCCATGGACGTGCGGAAGCGGGAGGAACCAGTGAGTATTTCGGCGCGCCGACATTTGGTCAAGGGCGGCGGCGTTGCCCGCGCCGCCGTGCCCCCCAGCCGGCGGCGCCCGTTGCCCTCGCGAGGCCGGAGCCGACCGGCTTGACCTGCGTCAACGCACACCGGGCGTGCGAAGGCGATCTTGCCGCCTGTGAATGCCGTCGAGACCGCCCAGGCAGTGCTGGAAGTCGTCCCCCCCGCGGGCGCCGGCGTCGCTCGCGCGCGGTGCGCGGGCCAGTGGACGATTCGCGGCATCGCCGAGCTCGAGCGGCATATCGACGCGAAGCCGTGGCCCACGGCCGGCGCGCTCGTGGTCGACGCGGCGCCGATCTCGGCGCTCGACACCGCTGGAGCATGGCTGCTCCACCGCACGCTGACGCGGCTGCGGGCTGAAGGCATCGATGTGCAACTCAGCGGCCTACGCCCCGAATTTCAAGCGCTCGTCAAGCTCGTTGCCGCGCGTGGCGACGCGATCGGCACGGTGCAGGCTGCGGTCAAGCCCGGGATGTTCGAAGCCATCGGCCGCAAGGCGTGGGACGATGCGCGCAATGTCACCGGCTTTCTCGCCTTCGTCGGCGAGTCGTTCCAGGTGCTGCTCCGCGCGCTCGCACGGCCACGGCGCATCCGCTGGCGCGCGGTGCTGCACAACGCGCAGATCGCCGGCTTCGACGCGCTGCCGATCACCGGCTTGCTTTCGTTCCTGATGGGCATCGTCATCGCGTACCAGGGCGCCGACCAGCTCCGCCGTTTCGGTGCGAACATCTTCGTGGCCGACCTCGTCGGCATCGCGATGCTGCGCGAGCTCTCGCCGCTGCTCACGGCGATCATCGTCGCGGGGCGCTCGGGATCCGCCTTCACCGCGCAGATCGGCACCATGAAGGTAACCGAGGAGATCGATGCGCTGCGCACCGTGGGCATCGTGCCGCAGGAGCTGCTCGTGCTGCCCAAGCTGCTCGCGCTGATGATCGTGCTGCCGCTGCTCACCGTCTATACCGACGTCACGGGCGTGCTCGGCGGCATGCTGATGGCGCGCACGCAGCTCGGCCTGACGTTTCAGGTCTTCTTCGATCGGCTCGAGGAAGCGATCGTGCTGTCGACGTACCTCACGGGCCTGTGCAAGGCCCCGGTGTTCGCGGCGATCATCGCGCTCGTCGGGTGCTATCAGGGCTTCCGGACGTCGGGAAGCGCGGACAGCGTGGGGCGGCAAACGACGATTTCGGTCGTGCAGTCGATCTTCCTCGTGATCGTCACCGACGCCATCTTCTCGATCGTGTTCAACCTACTCGATCTGTGATGGATAACGTCGTCGAAATCACCGACCTCGTCACCCGCTTCGGCGCTTCCGTCGTGCACGACGGCGTGAGCCTCACGATGCGCCGCGGCGAGATCTTTGCGCTGGTCGGCGGCAGCGGCTGCGGCAAGTCGACGCTGTTGCGCGAGATCCTCCTGCTGCACGCCCCCGCCGCCGGGTCGATCCGCGTCTTCGGCCGCGAAGTCGTGGGCCTCGACGACGAGCAGGCGCTCCCGCTGCGCCGACGGTTCGGCGTGGTATTCGAGCGCGGCGCGCTGTTCAGCTCGCTCACCGTCGCCGAGAATGTCGGCATGGTCCTGCACGAGCACACCGCCCTGTCGCCGCGCCTCGTCGCGGAGATGGCCGCGATCAAGATCGCCCTCACCGGGTTGCCCGCCGACGCCGGTGCCAAGTACCCCAACGAGCTGTCGGGCGGCATGCGCAAGCGGGCGGCGCTGGCGCGGGCGCTGGCGCTCGATCCCGAGCTTCTCTTCCTCGACGAGCCGACCGCGGGACTCGATCCGCTCAGCGCGAGCGGCATCGACGAGCTCGTGCGCAACCTGCGCGATACGCTGGGCCTGTCGATCATGATGGTCACGCACGATCTCGACCTGCTGTGGCG
>JADZAQ010000083.1 GCA_020852555.1 Burkholderiales bacterium | reverse complement strand
GATTCCAGGCGACCGCGGCAAGCCGCTGCGCGACGTCGGCGACCGCGGCGCGCACCGCAGGGGTCAGCATTTCGCGCAGCGTCTCGACCGGCGCGGCGGGTCGCGCGTAGAAGTACGCCGCCGCGTCGGCCATCGCGACCAGCGTGGTGGCGCGGTCACGCAGGAGCAAGCCCACTGCCGCCGGGTCCGGCCCCGCGGCGGGATCGAGCCCGGCGCCGACGAGATACGGCGCGAGCCGCTGCCCGAGCGCGTCCGCCGGCATCCGCTTCATGTGCTCCTGGTTGACCCAGGCCAGCTTGTCGGCGTTGAAGCGCGACGGCGCCGGGCTGATGCCGCCCAGATCGAACCACGCGACGAGTTCGGCGCGGTCGAAGATCTCGGCATCCCCGTGCGCCCAGCCGATGCGGGCGAGGAAATTGATCATCGCCTCGGGGAGATAGCCTGCCGCCGCGTATTCCATGACGCCGACCGCGCCGTGACGCTTGGAGAGCTTGGCGCCGTCTTCGCCGAGGACGGTCGGCACGTGCGCGTACTGCGGCGGCGTGAGGCCCAGCGCGCGGAAGATGTTGATCTGGCGCGGCGTGTTGTTGACGTGATCGTCGCCGCGGATGACGTGGGTGATCCGCATGTCGGCGTCGTCGACGACGACGCAGAAGTTGTAGGTCGGACTGCCGTCGCTGCGGGTGATGACGAGGTCGTCGAGCTCGGCATTGGCGAATTCGATGCGCCCCTTGACGCCGTCGTCCCAGGCCACCGTGCCCGCGTCGGGATTGCGAAAACGGATGACCGGTTGCACCCCCGGCGGCGGCGAGCGCCCGGCCACGTGCTCCGGGCGCCAGCGGCCGTCGTAGCGAGGCTTCTCGCCGCGGGCCATCTGCTCGTCGCGCAGCGCCGCGAGTTCCTCCGCCGTCATGTAGTCGCGATATGCGAGGCCGCGTGCCAGCATGTCGTCGAGCACCGCCCGATAGCGGTCCATGCGCTGGCTCTGGTAGAACGGGCCTTCGTCGGCATCGAGGCCGAGCCAGACCATCGCATCGAGGATTGCCTGCACCGCCTCGGGAGTCGAGCGCTCGCGGTCGGTATCCTCGATACGCAGGATGAACGTCCCGCCATGGTGGCGCGCGAACGCCCAGGCGAAGAGCGCGGTGCGGGCACCACCCAGATGCAGGTAGCCGGTGGGACTCGGGGCGAAACGGGTGCGGATCATGGTGAGCGAGCGAACGAGCCGGCGATCATTGTCGCAAATGTCGTCGGCACGACGGAGCGCGACCGCGAGCCGGGGCGACCGTTGCAAACGCGGCCCGCCGCGGCGGGCCGACGAGCAGACCATCGAACAGCCTGCTTCCCGTTCATTGTCAGTGGCTTACAGAATCCCTTTCCGGTGCATGGATACGTACCCAGCCGACCGGAGCGGTGTGACGCACCGAAACGGTGCATGATTGTCAAGGACAAATCCCGATCATGATCTTCGGGCATTTGCCCAAGGTCCGGCGCTGTGGTTAAATCCAGGCTCCTGTCTGGGTTCGCGGGGCGTTTAGCTCAGCGGTAGAGCACTCCCCTCACACGGGAGGGGTCGCTGGTTCGAACCCAGCAATGCCCACCACACTGAACCGAAGGCTGCGTGCGAGCGCAGCCTTTTTTTTGAGTGCACCGATCGCGAGACCTCGCGCCGCCGGGCCTCGACGTTGCGCGAGGCACCCGTTGCGGGCATGGTCCTACGGCATCAACTGACCGCCGTTGACCTCGATGACCTGTCCGGTCACGTAGCCGGACATCGCGTCCGAGGCGAGATACAGGAGCGTTCCCGCGCACTCGTCGGCGCTGCCGAGTCGCTGCATCGGCACCGTCGCCTGCATCGCCGCCATCTGCGCCGGCGTCGAATAGCGGTCATGGAACGGGGTCGTGATGACTCCTGGCGACAGCGCATTGACGCGGATGTTGTCGCCGACGAGTTCCTTCGCCCAGCCGCGCGTCGCCGTCGAGATGAAGCCCTTGGCTCCGGCGTAGAGCACCGAACCACCGCCGCCGCCGTGGCGAGCGGCGATCGAAGTGACGTTGATGATGTTGCCCGCCTTCTGCCGCCGCATCACCGGCACCACCTCGCGCAGGAAGAGCGCCACCTGTGTGCAGTTGAGCGCCAGCACGCGATTGATGTGCTCCACAGTATAGTCGGCGATCGCCACCCGCCCGAGCATGCTGCCCGCGTTGTTGATGAGCACGTCGATGCGCCCACCGAAGGCGGCGAGCGCCTCGGCGACGATGCGCGTGACGTCGGCCTCGCGGGTCACGTCGCCGCCGACGGCGACCGCCTCCCCGCCCGCCGCCGCGATATCCGCGACCACCTGGGTCGCTTCCGATCGGCTCGCGTTGTAGTGCACCACCACCTTCGCCCCCGCTCGGGCGAAGGCGCGCGCAGCGGCGGCGCCGATGCCCGTGGAGGCGCCCGTGATGAGCACCACCTTGCCGGCGATGTCGTTGGTCATGATCGATTCCCCTCCTCTCCAAATCCGATGGACGTGCCGAGATGCCCAGACGTCACTCGCTGCGACGGGCGGCACGCCGTATCGTAACCGTGCTGCGCTCGCCGCCCGGACTACGGCACGCGGCGACGGCGGCGCGGAGCGCGGCGATCGCCTCCGGACGCGGAAAGCTCCGGCGATAGGCGAGCGCAATCCGGCGCGTCGGCGCCGGTCGCGCGAACGGGACCGGCACCACGAGACGGCTGTGGTATCTGGGCGTGAGCGCATCGCGGGGAAGCACCGAGATGCCGAGCCCCGACGCCACCATGTTGCGAATGGTCTCGAGCGAGTTGGTGCGCGGAACGTGGGTGTCGGCGCGATTCAACTCGGGACAGGAGTCGAGGACCTGGTCGCGGAAGCAATGGCCGACGTTGAGCAGGATCGTATTCTCGCCCGCGAGTTCGGAGGGCTGGACCGCCTTGCGCTTCGCCCACTTGTGCGCGGCAGGCACCACCACCTGGAACGGCTCCTCGTAGAGGAACTCGGTCGCCACACCGGGTGGCGCAAAGGGCAGTGCGACGATCGCCACGTCGAGCCGGCCGGACTTCAATCCCACCTCGAGGTTCTCGGTCAGGTTCTCCTCGATGTCGAGCGGCATCTGCGGCGCTCTCTCGTGCAGCGCCGGGATGAGATCGGGCAGGAGGTACGGTGCCACCGTATAGATCACGCCGAGCGACAGTGCGCCGGAGAGCTGGTTGCGCCCGGACTGCGCGATCTGCCGGATCCGCGACGACTCTTCGAGCACGCGCTGCGCCTGCTCGACGATCCGCTCGCCGACCGGCGTCACCGTGACTTCGCTCGTCCCGCGCTCGAACACCTGCGCCCCGAGTTCCTCCTCGAGCTTCTGGATGGCGACCGACAGCGCCGGCTGGCTGACGAAGCACTTCTGCGCAGCGCGACCGAAGTTG